>NZ_JAKEDS010000001.1:0-220172 GCF_021462415.1 Rhodohalobacter sp. 614A | reverse complement strand
CCCGATTTGTCTTTTGCCTTAATCCCATTCGCTCTATATTTCAAAAAAAAGTAACCATCATTAAAGCCATTCAAGACATGAAAGATTTTTTGAGCACGCTCGGTATCGAACATGAGAATTCCGGGACTTCCACCGGACAGGAATTTTTCAAGGACAATTCTTCTGAGAAAATCACGAGTTATACTCCATCCGATGGTTCTGAGATTGCTACTGTGTACGAAACAACTAATAGTGAATATGAGTTGGTTGTGAAAAAATCGCAGGAAGCATTCAAAGAGTGGCGAATGATGCCGGCTCCGCAACGCGGCGAGATTGTTCGACAAATTGGCGAAGAACTTCGAAAATACAAAGAACCGCTGGGGAAACTGGTCAGTTACGAAATGGGCAAAATTTACCAGGAAGGGCTGGGCGAGGTTCAGGAAATGATTGACATCTGTGATTTTGCAGTGGGTCAATCCCGAATGCTCTACGGAAATACGATGCACTCAGAACGGCCGCAGCACAGAATGTATGAGCAGTGGCATCCGCTGGGACCCGTAGGTATCATTTCTGCATTTAATTTTCCTGTAGCCGTTTACAGTTGGAATGCAATGATTGCAGCCGTCTGTGGAGATACTGTAATCTGGAAAGGATCAGAAAAAACGCCTCTTTGTGGCGTGGCTGTTCAGAAAATCATCGGAAATGTGTTGAAAGCCAATGATTTGCCGGAAGGCGTATTTAACCTGGTAACCGGTGGACGGGATGTGGGCGAGTGGATGACCAAAGACGAGCGAATTCCGTTGATTTCAGCAACAGGATCTATCCGGATGGGCAAACAGGTGGCTCAAACCGTGGGAGCCCGGCTGGGTAAAACCATTCTTGAGCTTGGCGGCAACAATGCAATCATCATCAGTGAAAATGCTGACTTGGAAATGGCAGTAAGAGCGGTTGTTTTTGGAGCTGTTGGAACGGCCGGCCAGCGCTGTACATCAACCCGAAGACTCATTATTCACGAATCGGTTTTTGAGGAACTGAAGGAAAGGCTGGTTTCGATTTATCAAAGTATCACGATTGGAGACCCGCTGGATGAAAAAACGTTGGTGGGCCCGCTTATTGATCGCGATGCGGTTCAGGCCATGCAAAATGCTCTTATTGAAATTGAAGAGGAAGGTGGGAAAATTATTACCGGGGGCGATGTACTTGAAGATATTGAAGGACACTATGTAAAACCCGCTATCTGCGAGGTGGAAAATCATTACGAGATTGTACAGGAAGAGACCTTTGCCCCGATTTTGTACCTCATCAAATATTCTACTCTGGATGAAGCCATTGAATACCATAATAGTGTAAAACAGGGACTTAGCTCGTCGATGTTTACACTGGATATGCGGGAAGCGGAGACATTCTTGAGTCACCGGGGTTCGGATTGCGGAATTGCCAACATTAATATCGGAACGAGTGGAGCCGAAATTGGCGGTGCTTTTGGAGGTGAGAAGGAGACCGGCGGCGGACGAGAATCCGGATCCGATGCATGGAAAGCTTATATGCGTCGCCAGACAAATACCATTAACTGGGGCGATGAATTACCTTTGGCCCAGGGAATCGAGTTTGACGTTTAATTCCGCTAAACATTAGAGGGGAGTCAACGTAAAGCGGATTAAACATTGACTAACAAACCAAGGTTAAAATGAGATATTTGAAAAGCTTTACATTTAGTTGCCTGATCTTTCTATTTGTTGCCAACACGCCGGCAAATGCCCAACAAAATTTCGATGCCCGGAAGCTTGATGATTTCCTATCAGTTTTGGAAGAGAATAACAAGTTTATGGGATCTGTAGCCATTCTCGATGGCGATGAAGTTTTGTTCAATGAAGCATATGGGTTTATCGACGACAGTGAGGAATCAGCAAACTCCGAGACCGTTTACCGTATTGGCTCCATTACAAAAACATACACGGCAGCCATAATTTTGAAGTTGGAAGAGGAAGGCAAAATTGACTTGGCGGCCAAACTGAGTGAGTTCTATACCGACATTCCGAATGCAGATCAAATTTCGATAGAGAATTTGTTGAATCACAGGTCTGGCCTGGTGAATGTGACAAACGTGCCTGAATACTCAGAGTATTACACGGAAAGTGTAACCCACGAAGAGATGTTGGGACGGATAAAAAGATACGGAACGTCTTTTGAACCTGGAGAGAAATACGAATACAGCAACACCGGGTATATTCTTTTGGGATACATCATCGAAGATGTAACCGCTATGAGTTATGCGGATGTTTTGAAAGAATTCATTACAGATCCGCTTGATTTAAATCGAACATATTATGGGGGTGAAATTTCCACAAACCGGGGGGAAGCGTATTCCTTCAACTACAGTCCCGAAGGATGGAAACAAACACCTCAAACAAATATGAGTATACCTCATGGAGCCGGCGCAATCGTCTCAACCCCGACAGAAACGGCTGTTTTCCTGAATGCTCTTTTTAATGGAGAATTGATATCGGAAGGGTCTTTAGAGAAAATGAAAGATCTCAAAGACGGGTACGGAATGGGAATTGTTCGTATTCCTTTTTACGATAAATACGCATGGGGGCATAATGGAGGAATTGACGGATTTCAAACCACTTCGGGACACTTTCCTGAGGAAAATGTGACATTCGTTCTTTTTGGAAATGGGTTCAATTACTCTCTGAATGATATTTCAATTGGTGTTCTCAATATTCTATTCGGAAGGGAATTTGAGATTCCGGATTTTTCAGAAGAACCCAAACAGGTTCAATTGAGCGAGCAGGAAATGCTGGCTTTTACCGGGAGCTATTCATCCGAAGACATATCGCTCAAAATGGAAGTTTTTGTTGAGAGTGGAGTTTTAAAAGCACAGGCGAGCGGACAAGGAGCGTTTCCGCTGACAGCCTATGAGAATGGAATTATGAAGTTTGAGCAGGCAGGAATTACCATGGTTTTCGAAAACCTGGTGGATGATAAGTTTGAAGAATTTGAGTTACAGCAGGCAGGACAAAAATACGCTTACTCTCGTAATGAGTAGCTTTTATTCCAGAAGCTTATCAATAATTCTAAAGCTCTCCGGCCCATATTGAAAGAGTAAATCCAGCAGGCAGCAATCCTCTTCAAATCCGTCGAAATGTTGCCTGTATACCGGGTGCTCAAAGGTTGGTTCAGTTCTGTTTTTTCCCTGTCTTTGATAATGACGCGCGCTATGTTCCTGGAAATATTGATCGGCATTCAGATTCTTTGCGAGTTGATCCGGGTCAGGATCGTATTGTTTAAGTTTTGATGAGAGAATGATTTCAGACAAATTTTCCAGTTCGAGAAATCGAAAAATTCTTCTTCTCAGGTACAGGTTAAAATCCAGCAGGTAATTGTATTCCTCAGCAGATTCGAAATCCGACCGAATCTCAGGTTCGTAAAAATCATAATACACACTGTTGCGATAGTTAAATTCGAGAGATCGTAAGAGCGGTTCAATCCAATTTTCGGTGTGGTCAATCCGGACATCCCGAATAGGCTTGTCACGATCTTCCGTTACCACCGGAATGTTAATGTATTGAGTCCCTTCAGGCGTTCGAATTTTTGCCCTGTGAACACGGCTTTTTCTTGACCAGGTTTCTGTATCCTGCAAAATCACCAGATCTGAATGCAATATGATGACTAAATAATGGAGATTCGGAATGAAAGTGGGTTGTAAAATCGCCAGTTTCATGGGCTGCATTTGTTCTTGGTTTTCAAATTCGTTTCAGAAATGTGAATATCTTATTTTAAAGCAAAGAAATACAATGTACTTAATGGATTTCCACCGATAATGGGAAAGAGTGAAAACCGGAAACATGTTCAGAGAAGAAATGCCTTGGCCGACAAGCTTGAGGAAAGAGGCATTGAGGATCAAAATGTGCTGGCTGCAATCCGTGCGATCCCAAGACATGAATTTGTAGATACCGCTCTTGAAAATCGTGCCTACGAAGATACAGCCCTTCCCATTGGCGCAGGCCAAACCATTTCTCAACCGTACACCGTTGCGGCTCAGACGGAACTTTTGAATGTAAAAAAGGGGGAGAAAATACTCGAAATCGGAACCGGTTCGGGTTACCAGGCGGCTATTTTATGCCACATGGGTGCCGATGTTTACAGTGTTGAACGCCATGAGAAGCTTTATCACAATGCGAAAAAGATTTTAAGTGACCTGGGATTCCGCCCAAACCTAAAACTTGGCGACGGTACACTGGGTTGGAGTGCCTATGCTCCATACGACGGAATTGTTGTCACCGCCGGCGCTCCCGTTGTACCGGCGGATTTGGTTGAACAACTGAATATTGGCGGACGATTAATTGTCCCGGTAGGAAGTCAGGCCAGCCAGGTGATGGTACGCATTATTCGGGTATCGGAAAATGAGTATGATGAAGAGAGGCTTCAGAATTTCAAATTTGTACCTTTGATTGGAGAAAAAGGCTGGGATTAACCGTTTAGGAACCAATCTCTAAACTTGAAATATGATTTCGGGCTTATTTCTCAATCCCATCTATAATAAACTTATTTGTACGGCTGTAGTTTTCAGGAAGTGGCTCGTCACCAAAAGCTTCATCATAGTAGAAAGAGTAGCGAATTCGGAAGGTTAGAGATTCATCCGACAATAGGTTTTGCTTCTGATGGTTAAAATATTCTGTAGAAAGGCTGCTTAATCTGATCGGTATGGATTCCCCGGGTTTTAACTCGGCAGGGCAAAGGCAATAACACACCGGCGTTCCCAGGGTTTCAATAACTTTATCTTTGTGCAATACCTCAATAGTTTTTCCAAAACAGGTGCTATAAAAAATAGTCTCGGATGATTGATTGGTAATAGACACCTTTACCGAATCATCCTCACTAAAATGATATTGAGTTTTATCTGTTTTTATAAGGACAGGATTTTGACCGCCTATACTTAGTGGGTTATTACATCCCACTAAGGTAAATACCAGCAGAGCTGTTGTGAGGGAAGAAAGATATCGGTTCATGTGTTAACTCATCGAATCAGAAATAAGATGCGCAATCCCTACTTTCCTGAGATGGATTTCAGGATTGCGCTTTGGGGTCAAAATAAAAACCGAACACGCATTCGTACTGCCGGTACAAGCGCGCCGGTTTTCAGGGGGCTGCGCTCAAGCCCCTCTCATCTTAAAGTTGTTTGTATATGGTACTCTTTTGTTTTTTTCGCCTTAAAAGGCAATGTTATATTTATTACACATCAATATTGGCGAGTACCTATAACAAAATGAGTTTTAATTTTTTGGGAGAGAACTTTTTGATGGCTGATAGAATCAGATCAGAACTTAACCTGAATACTTACGGATGGGTGAATTCCCGGAAGAGTTCGATGACGGATCACATAATCGGTTGATCCGTTATCTGAATGGATGGGTTGAATATATTTTTCCAACATATTTTCCCGGTCCAGAATGTTCAGAATTTCAAGACGAATTTCCAGCTCTGTAGTATCCAGGGATGGCTGGTAAATGAAAGAGAGATCCACCTGTTGGAAAGGATTAAGCTTGTCGTTTTCGGGTGAGTTGAAAGAGAATGGTAGTGCAGTCTCCTCTGATTGGAACCGTAAGAAGTTGTAGTACGATTGGCGAAACGCCCATGTTCGTCCCCAAATACCCTGCCACTTGGTAGTTACGGCCAGGTCCGGGAACATTCGCCACAAAATGCGAAGTTGTGCACGGTGAGGCTCATTCCATGAAGCTGGCAATCTTCGCCCAAATTGCGATTCCATATCAATCTCTGAATAGCTGTAATCATAACCTGCACTTACTTTCAGCTTTGAACTTAAAAGGGCTTGAGTGATTTTGAGTCCACCGCCGAGAACAATCATTTCTGTGGTTTCGGCAAACGCCTGAATTTCACTGAGTTTTGTGTACGAAAGAGATTCACTATTAGCGCTATTTAGTGTGTTGTATGATGTGATGGTTGAAGCCGGTTGCCATTTATAGAATGCTTCAGCCTTGATGGATGTGTGGGCCGAAGGTTCAAGAAGATAAGAACCGGTCAGGTGCCAGGCCTTTGGGATACTATTTTCATCAGAAAGAGACCATATTGAAAATGTAGGGACAAGTGAGGTGGGGCCTGAATTTGTAATCTCATATTCATTCACAAACTGCCGATACAATCCGCCGGAAAGTCGAGCGCTCCAGTATCCCAAATTCGAATTCGGATTATCAAACTGGAGGGACATTCTGGGTTCAGCGTAGGTCAGATCCGACAGAACCGCATAAGTAAAACGGGAACCCCACTCAATATTCCAAAAGCTGCCAAAGGTATGAGATGCATTAAAATAGGAGCTTAGAAGGGTTGAAGACTGATCGATATGAGCCGGAAAATAGGTCAGGTCTGAAATATTAATTCCCGAGGTGACTCGGTCGAGTTGGATTCCTCCTTCGAGTAAAAGATTGGGTGAAATGCTGTACGTCCCATCCGTTCTGAGAATAAAATGCTGAATTTCATTTCCATCAAACTGTGTGGGAAGTTGCCGACCCTGACCGCCAGCATCTGAAACAACGTTTCCGGGAGAATATTCGAGAAATAAATTTCTTATGTAAAGAGGGTGATTTGAAGTGCCGATTTCAGTCTCGTGCTCAAATTGATTGACACTATAACTCGCCTGTGTGGTAAGCTCTAACCGCGGACTGATCATTTGGGTCCATGAGACCTGCGAGGTAAAATTGCTCCATTTGTAACCTTCACTGGCATAAAGATAGGTTGGCACAGAAGGTTCTGACGAGTCATCCACCTGATTTAAAAGGTGAGTTAGTACTTTATTGTCACCTATATAAAGTGAAGCCGAAATGGTATTGAAGTTGTCCAGATTGTATTCGCCTGCAAGGTGGTAATCAAGAAAACGTACATCCGAATCCTGATGAATCGGTGAAAATTTCGATGCATCGTAATCAAGATCCGCAAGAGCATTTGAAATCAGGGGATCGATCACATTCCAGTCTTGAAGAGTTTGCTCAAGTGTTGGATTCTTATAAAGATCCCAGAAATTAGTACGTAGCGCCGTCATAAGTTTTAGTGAGGATTGGTCGCCGGTGATAAAGGAGAGATCACCTCTGGCATTTGCGCTTAAAGGATCGCCTTGCAACGTCAGGCTTTTGCTGCCTGCTGCCGGAAGATCGTGCGAAAGATTGATCAATCCAGCAATTTGACTGCCGGCTTTTACGCCATACCCCGTTTTATAAAGTTGGATATTTCCAATTGCATAAGGGCTGAATGAGCTGAACATTTGTCCAAAACTGTACGGATTGTACACCGGCGCGCCATCCAGTAAAATTCGGTGCTCGCTATGCTGTCCGCCTTGCAGGTGCAGATCCGTCAAAGGGAGACCATACTGAACGCCGGAAATCAGGCTTAAATTTCGAATGGCATCTTTCATCACACCCGTAGTTTCCCATTCTGATTTTGCGTTCACAACCGGATTCTCGTGATGAGGAATTTGCGCTCTGTGTGCTTCAACAACAACAGGAAAAACGTCCACTGGTTTTTGATTGAGCAAAACTCTCTCCGTCACTTCCCGGTTCGGCCGGATTTCAATGGTTTTTGCGACCGGTTCATATCCCACATAACTGAAAATAATTCTATGCGTTCCGCTCAGCATTTTGTTGATTGAAAAATTGCCAGAGCGGTTCGTACTGGTTCCGCCCGATGCATCCGCCAGCATGACGGTGGCTCCGGGTAGTGGTTCTCCCGTTCGGCCATCAACCACTTTTCCGGCAAATGTTCCGTAAAAAGGTCCCTCCATCACAGATTTTACAATCACATACGTTCCTGATGAAAGTGTGATGTAATCAAGCTGATGATCTTCGAGCAATTGGCGTAAAAGTTCGGAAGCATTTTTTGCCGTTATTCTTTTGTAGATACTGATATTCCTGGTGAGCTGTGGATCGTAAACGAGGTCGATATCGGTTCTCGAAATAATTTTATCCAGTGCCACGCTCAAAGATTCTCCCCTGAACTCAAACGTGAGATTTGTTTCCGTTTCCTGTCCTTTTGCCGGATGGCTCAACAAGAAACCAAGAAAGAGAGATGCAGCTATGACGAATATCGCTCGGGACATAGGCGAAATCTATTTGAAGATCCTGTAACCATTTGTGGTTTTTGTATAACGCAGCCCTTTTACCGTGCATATATCTTCAAGAATCGTTTCGATATTTGCCGGCTGATTGTAATAAGCGGTGAGCGTTTCATAGTCCATATCATCTACATCGAGTTCTATGTTTACATCAAAACTGCGTTCCAAATCGTGCAAAATCACAATTAAAGGTGTTTCCTGGAATACCAGCCGTTGATTGCGCCAGGCAAGAGCTTCATCCGTAGAAACTTCTGCAGGTTGGGATGGCAAACTCATGTCCGGATTCAACCGGCTCGTTTGGCCGGCACGCAACGATACATTTTGGGTTCTTTTACCCTCCGGATAAAATTCCACATTTCCTTCCGTGACCGTGACGGTTGTTTCTTTTGCCGGATCATTAGCCCATGAGCGAATGTTGAATTCCGTACCGGTTACTTGAATAGCAGAGCCATTGGCTTCCACAATAAAAGGTTCTTCTGATTTCTCCACAGAGAAGTACGCCTCTCCATTCAAACTGATTTTGCGATTGGTAAGTGAATATAAACGATTGTACTGCAGTGTTGTGCCGCTGTTTAATTCAACCGTAGAACCGTCCGGCAATTCAATAATGGCTGTTTCAGCATAGGGGACAGTAATTGTTTTGGGAACAAATAAAAAGCCAAATCCAAGGACAATCAGTGCAACGGCTGCAACCAGATATCGGACATTGGAGAGAATGAACATGGAGATATTTGATGTTCTTCCTGTCGTCCGCTCCTCTTCTTTGATACGGAAATGCACATTTTGCAACGCTTCTTCAACATCAGCTGAAGAAGGAGTGGAGGATGGGCGAAGCGACTGTTTGCTAATCCGCCAAATTTCTTCGGCCCCCGAACGCTCATCGTTCGAAAACTGATTCAGAACTCTGTCCATATCTGAATCTCTGTGCGGGTTTTTATTATTGTTTTCCATTTCTGTTATTTCTTATCTGAATATTCCTCGTAAAAAATCCGCAGTTGTTTAAGTGCAGCTACAATATGATTGTTAACGGTTTTCGGTGAAACGTCCATTACGGCTGCAATTTCATCATGGCTCAAACCATCAAACCGGCTCAGTTCAAATGCTTCCTGCTGCCGTTTAGGAAGCTGTTCAATCCATTCACCAAATTTTTCAGACAACTCATCTGCGTTTCTTTTAGAATCAACTTCTTCTTCTGTTTGCAACTCATCGTCTACGATAATATCCGGCTGCGAAATTTCAGATGACCGGTTCCGCAGGTAATTGAGAGATCGGTTTCGAACAATTCTATACAGATATGCTTTAAGCGACTGGTCGGGATCAATGGCATTTCGTTTTTGCCACAATGCCACGAACGTATCCTGTACAATATCGCTCGCAGACGATTTCTCTTTAGTATACGATGCTGCAAATGTTACAAGCTGAGGATAAACGGCTCGAAAAAGTTCATCGAATGCGTGTTTTTTCGATTGCCGGATTTCCTCTGCCCAGTTAACAAACTGTTCTTTATCTGGCTGATTCATGAATTCATTCTGTTAATCATACACGCAGGAAAGAAGTTGTACCTATTGGATGATTAAACTTTTTTGAGGGGAATCAAAATAAAAGAGGAGAGATAAACCAAACGCGGTCCGATATATTTTTCAGCTATAGGTATGTAGAAAAGTATGCGTGTAAAAAAGATGAGATATGGAAATACCCCTCATTTGTTCTTTACCAAATCTTTGATAGGGAGGTTTAATGAAATTTTTTAATCTCCTCTTGGAATCTGTACACCCGAAGAAAAGAAAGTGACAATAAAATATGAATACCCGTCTGATCGCTTGGTACGGTCAGACGGGTAATAAATTTAGTTTTCGGGATTCAAAATATTGTCGATCCTTTCAGAAAGATCATTCAGATGGATTCGTGTTGCACGGTCGTTCGATCGGGCTGATTGAACATCATCCAAAAGAATTTCCAGCTGTTCCCGTACAATCGGACGAATATCGGATTGATTCACATTGATTTGTGTCCAACCCAAAAACTGCCGGAACTGGTTATCTACATCGGGGAGCTCTTCGGTCATCAGTCCTTCCATCCGTTCGAGATAGGCGCGCTGTAGATTTCTGCGATACACAGAAATGGAAGAATTGGAATCCAGTTCACTCCAGATGGCTTCTCTCAGATCATCCATGAATTCAAATGGAGAGTATGCATCGTTCGTTCTGTATTCGTATTCAATGAGTCGGGCCAGTCGGTAGGCGCTGAGCAGGTCATTCAAAACGGTAGCCTGACGTTCGCGGTAGCTGTCAATAAAATCGGCTTGATTGATGCGCCCGAGGATTTCATCATTCACCTGCCAGGTGGGATCACTAAAAGCGCGTTCAGCCAGGAATTCCATAGCTTCACGCTGGCGTTCAGCCTCAACCGGAGTATAGACTACACCTTCCTGTTCAAACGTTTTGTTATCCTGGTATACACCACCTATATAAGGTGTTACGTGCCCCATATAACGACTCCACTGAACGAGAACCTGCCCGTAGATTTCGTCCAGCTCGGCAAAATCTTCTCCATCCTCATGGATCCAGTCTATAAGGTTGTTTGTGATCACTTCCAGGTTTTGAAGCCCATAGGTACTGGCTTTCATGGCGTTATCTCCCAAATCTTCTCGGTTGGATCGGGGATCGATTGGGTTGGCTGTCTGCTGGCCGTAAAAATAAGTGGGATCATTCGCCCGCTCTTTTACCCATTCGTTGAGAATTTCTTTCTGTTCTTCAAGGGATTTATCACCAAACCAGGTATATCCCCATTTAATGGCCCATTTGTCATATTCGCCAATTTCCGGCATAAAGTCCGTCACTCCATCACCCGGCTGTGCGATATAATTAAACCGCGCGTAATCCATAATGGAAGGAGCCGTTCCGTGAGTATTTGTAAAGGTTGGGGAACGAAGGGAATCTACCGGGAAAGCGTGGCTTGAGCCAAAATTATGTGGCAACCCAAGAGTGTGACCAACTTCATGAGAAGCTACAAATCGGATCAATTCTCCCATACGTTCATCATCATACTGTACAGCCCTCGCTTCCGGATTGGCTGCAGAGGTCTGGATGAAATACCAGTTTCGGAGCAGTCTCATTACATTATGAAACCATCCGATGGCTGAGGTCATAATTTGGCCTGATCGCGGATCGTGAACATGCGGTCCAAATGCATTTTGGATCGGGGATGCAAAATAACGAATGGACGGATAACGAATATCTTCGAGGCTGAAATCAGGGTCTTCTTCTTTGGTCGGAGCCATTTTACCGATAATGGCGTTTTTGAATCCGGCCGCTTCGAAAGCAATTTGCCAATCATTTACGCCCTGAATCATGAAGTCCCGCCACTGTTCCGGGGTAGCCGGATCAATATAGAAAGTGATGGGATTTTCCGGTTCCACCAATTCTCCATTCAAATAAGCTTCTTTATCTTTAGGAATAAGTTCCCATCTGGTGATATGGCTGATAGGCGTTGCACGGTGCTCTTCATTCCCGTAGTCGGTTTGGTTTGTGCTGAAATAGCCAACTCTTGCATCTGGTCTCCGGCGCTGCATTGGTTCATCCGGCATCAGAATCATGCTGTGATTGATCTCAAGCGAGATGGTATTTGCATCCGCATCTGCCGGGGGATTTTGTGCTACATACGTTAAAATATGTCGTGCTTCAATATTTTCCGGGAAACTGCGAATATGCTCAATAAACGTCCGGTCGCCGTCCACTCGACGAACCTGGAATTCCTGCCGGTAATATTGTTGCAGACCCAAAGCAGGAACATCATCCGTAAAGAGACTTGTCACTTCAATTACCGATCCCGTGGAATCTTCATTCAGTGCCTGGATATCAAAAGAAGCAAGGATGGGCTCGAAATTTGAATTCCGAACGGCTTCATAAACCGGGAGTGTATCACTGGCAGTATTGTTGAATGAAACTCGTCTCAAAAGAATTTTCTTATCTCTTTTTTGCCATCGCAAGACCTGCGTATTGTTTTTCATTCCGCCGTAATTAATTCCTTCCGCTGTGCGGGCAATTCGCGAAACCATTAACATTTCTCTTTCAAGAAGGGAATCGGGAATCACATAATAATAGTCGGAATCGTCTTTGTAGACATTGAAAAGGCCTTCATCTTTTTCAAAATCATCTTTAATAACTTCTGAGAACTTCTTGATTTCTCCGTTTTCAGATTGAGACCCCATTCGTGATGGAGCGGAGGACGGTGTTGAATTGTCAGAACCGCCGGCTGACTTTGTTGTGCTACAACTCACACCAATCAATAGGGCGAGGATGAATAGCGGTAATTGTTTCAGGATATATTTCATAGAATTGAGGATTTCAAATTAAACAGGAGAAAACTTATAACGTACCCAAATAAGCATTCTCCAAATACTGGTTGGCTTTTTGAAATTTTTGTGTCGAAAGGTAATTATTTTGGGGTAAGATCAAAAAATCCGCCCCCCGAAATGAATGCATAAACTCTGTTAGCTTTGTAAAGCAGGTTTTATATAAACATAGAAATTGACTCAATAAAGTACCGCAGAAAATTGTAAAACTTGGAAAACAAATCGATGAATATTAATTAAGTCTGTGAAATGTATTTAATTCTTTAATTTTGGAACCGGTTTCATTCTTCCTGAAAATTGAATCAACCACTTATTCGTCTATCTTTGAGTATCTCTTAAATAAATCGAATCATATCGAATGACCTCCCGAAGAAAATTCTTAAAAAACACACTCTTATCTTCAACGCTGATGCTTCCGGGTGCTGTTAAAACCGGACTTCAATCCCTTGAGAAAAAGACCAGCAAACAGGTAAATAAACCTCTGATTCTTTCTACCTGGAATCACGGACTGGCGGCCAATGAAAAAGCATGGAGTGTACTCAATCAAACCGGCTCTATTCTGGATGCTGTCGAAGAAGGGGTAAAAGTAACCGAAGCCGATTTGAGCAGCCGATCGGTCGGGTTAAATGGTTATCCTGACCGGGAAGGAATTGTTACGCTGGACGCTTCCATTATGAATGGAAATGGAGATTGCGGTTCGGTATGCTTTGTGAGACAAATAAAACACCCGATTACGCTGGCAAGAAAAGTAATGGAAGAAACGCCTCATGTGATGCTTGCCGGGGAGGGCGCAAAACAGTTTGCTGTATCGCAGGGGATGCCACTTGAAGATGAAGAACTACATCCCGACGCTCGTCAGGAGTATGAAGAATGGCTTGAAAAATCAGAATACAAACCCAAGGCGAATTTTGAAAATCACGATACTATTGGAATGATTGGTTTGGATGCCGATGGAAATCTGGCCGGTTCGTGCACTACAAGCGGTTTAATGTTCAAAATGCACGGCCGGGTGGGCGACAGTCCGATTATTGGTGCAGGCTTGTATGTTGATAACGAAGTTGGAGCCGCAACGGCTACCGGCGTGGGTGAAACCATCATTAAAATTTGTGGAAGTTTTCTGGTGGTTGAACTGATGAGACAGGGACGAACTCCCCAGGAAGCTTGCGAGGAAACGATTGATCGCCTTCTCCAAAAAACACCTTTTCATGAAGACGAAATGCAGGTAGGATTTCTGGCCATCAACAAAGAAGGTGAACATGGAGCCTATGCGGTTCAGTCGGGATTTACGTATGCGGTTCAGCACCAGGGAGGAAATTCTGCTGTAAAGTCAGATTCCAGATATCAAACGACGACCGAGTAATAATCAAACAGGAATTTTAACCAGTATCATGGCTGAAAATATCCTTCTGGAATCACCTGTCTTTAACATAGAAGCTGCATTAAAAGCTTATAAATATGGAGTGGACCGGCTTGAACTTTGTTCTTCATACCCGGAGGGAGGACTCACTCCGGGGGCGGGTTTATTTACTTTTCTGAAATCAAAAATTGATATTCCAATATTTGTAATGATTCGCCCCAGGGGCGGGAATTTTGTCTATTCTGCCGAAGAAGTTGAGGTGATGAAAGAGGAAATCCGGATTTTTTCCTCTCTTGGAGCTGACGGTTTTGTCTTTGGGATTTTAGATAAAAATGGTTCGGTTCAGAAAAACCCATGTAAAGAACTTGTAGATTTAGCCGGCGAAAAACCCTGTACATTTCATCGTGCATTTGACGCATCCGCCGATTTTAAAAAATCGCTTGATGATGTTATAGACTGTGGATTCAAACGAATCCTAACATCCGGTGGGAAAAATAACGTGAGTGAAGGACTGCCTGTTCTTTTGGAGTTATTGAAGAAAGCAAAAGATCAAATCATCATTATGCCTGGCGGAGGAATGATGCCGGAACTTATGGAACCAATGAGGGAAACCGCGTATCTCAAAGAGGTTCATGCGAGCTGCAAGAAAATTGAGCGGCCGGGGAAACTTTATGAAAATGAGGAAGTTCAATTTTCAACAGCGCCTTTGGGTTTTAATGAAAATCTAAGTGTTGATCAAAAAAAAGTGCTGCATTTTAAAAGCTTTTTTTAGAGTTTGTGGCTGCCCAAAAAAGATATTACTATTTGGGCGACAACTTTTTGAATGAAACTATGATGCAGTCTGTTCAGATAACAGAATGAAAACCAAAACTGATTAAAAAATGATGAGATATCTTTCACTTAGTTTATTAACACTTTTCTTATTGGCTTCTTGTTCGCAAGGAGAAGTTTCTGAAATGGAATCGGATATGGATATGGGAACGGATACAACCATGAGTTCTCAATCAAGCAACGGAATGGTTACTGACATTGAAACAGCAACCGCTGTTCTTCATCCAACAGAGGGAAATGATGTGTCGGGTGTTGTTGTATTTACACAGACAGATCAGGGAGTTCAGATACAGGCGACAGTAACAGGCCTTGAACCAGATACCCGCCACGGATTTCATATTCACCAATATGGAGACTGCCGTGCTGCAGACGGAACATCAGCAGGTGGCCACTATAATCCAAGTGGGGATGATCATGGCGCTCCATCTGATGATGCACGGCACATGGGAGATTTAGGAAACCTGCCTGTGGATGCACAAGGAACGGCTTCAGCTGATTTTATTGATACACATGTGGAATTAAGTTCTATTCTGGGACGCGGGATGATTCTTCATGCCGGAGAGGACGATTTGACTTCTCAGCCCACGGGAGCTGCGGGTGCCCGTCTGGCATGTGGTGTTATTGGAATTGCTAATCCTGAGGTTGAGATTACAAACTAATTGTAGTTTCATTACAACTTTGAGAATGGAAGCCCGGAATAGATACTATTTCGGGCTTTTTTTATGAAAACCAACGGAGAATTGACTTTGGAAAATGGGCAAATGAAATGATATTTTATGAAGCGTTCAAAGAATTTCGCTCAATACTTTTCTATGCGGCAAGCCATTCTTACAATTTTTCATTTACTTCTGATATTTCTGGCAGTACCCATTCAGGGACAGGATGTCTCTGAAATGGCGGGAACGTGGTCGGGTTATATTGATGTGAATAACCGTGATTTGCCCGTCAATATTACCTTTTCTTATAGCGATGAAATACTGGACGGTACCATTGATATTCCCGATCAGGGTATATTTACCTTTCCGGTTGAAGTACTTGACTCGAGTGAAAACAAACTTATTTTTCAGTTTGAAACCGGAAACGGACCTGCAATTTTTCGCGGAATTCGAAGTGAAACAAATGATAGAATTAGTGGGGAGTTCCAACAATCCGGTGAAGTGTTTCCGTTTGATTTAAAAAGAAATACCCTCACAAATGGACGTTTATCAGGTTTGCCGGAGTCCGAAATAATTATACCTGTTTCTGAGGGTGAAATAGGCGGAAGCCTGGCTTTGCACCCGGAAGAATCACCACTGGTCTTACTGGTTTCGGGATCAGGTTCGAATAATCGTAATCAAAATATTGGTGGTTTCAGATTATTCGAAGAACTTGCATCCGAACTTTATGAAAAAGGTTATTCTACATTCAGATATGATGACAGGGGTGTTGGCCAGTCAACCGGCCCAGCCGATATTACATTGCAAGAGATGGGAGCCGATCTTGTCCAAATCGTTGATTATCTGAAATCGAATTATACTGAAAATATTTCCCGTTTAATTCTTCTTGGACACAATCAAGGAGGTCTGGTAGCTTCAATGGCAGCAAAAAGTGTTTCGGTGGACGGTTTGATTTTAGCCGCTACACCTTTTCAAAATGGCGAGAAGATCATTGCCGAACAGATACAAAAAATTTCAGAAGTGAGGGAAGTTTCTGATGAAGTGCTGCAGCTAAACCTGGAATTCCAGGAAAAAGTATATAATGCCGTTCGGACAGGAGAAGGCTGGCAGGATATAGAGGGTGAACTTGCAGACCGGTTGGAAAATCAGATCATGGAGTTGCCGCTGGAACATCAAAATGCTTTGGGGGATATGAGTGCATTTATCCAAAGCCAGGTAGACCGCCAGCTGGAAACGGCTAAAACCCGGTGGTTTAAATCCTGGATTGAAACAAATCCTGATGAGGTATTTCAAGATTTGGATATCCCGGTACTTGCCGTTTTTGGAGAGAAAGACACACAAATTTTGCCGGATAGAAATAAAGAAGTGGCTGATTCATTTGCTTCAGCGACCGACATTCCTTTCCAAGCCGTTATTATTCCGGGAGCCAATCATATTTTTCAAGAGGCAAATTCCGGAATGTCCATGGAATATGGCTTACTTGAGCAGGAACTTATAAATGATTTTATTCAGGAATTGGATCGGTTTATTGATTCTTTATAGTTGAAAAATGGGCAACCAGTTGCACAAGAAAACTTCTATTCGTCGTTTTCATCTTCGTGCCGCCGTCGAACAATAATTGCTCTGAACCAAAGGATACCAATTCCAACAAAAGGCAGCGCGTAAATCAGAAGTCCGATCGGACCTATGGAGCCATCGGGAGTAGCTTCCACTTCGGAGTGAAGTTGTTTTTCAAATTCATCGCCTTCAATAGAAACCCGTACTTTCCAGAACTCACCTTTATCGAATTCTACTTCTGTCCAGTAACGTGCCCCGCTTCGTGCCGGCTGAGATTCAAATTCATAAACTTTTTCATCCAATCTGCCGGAAACCGGTTCAACCCCGATTTTTACAGAATGGATATCATCGATTTCATGGTCATCGTCTTTAGGTTCGAAAACTACAAAGAATGTGCCGATGCCAATGTCCGGATCCGTCCAAACGGAAACCAGGTATGGTCCAACGTCTTCATCAACAATAATAGCAAACGGAGGCCCCTCATGAGCAAATCCTTTTGCCACCATAAAAAAATAACATGTAACGAGTAGCAGAGCGCAACGCCCTATCATATCGAACCGGATTTTTGAAATATTTGTGTTCAGCATCATCAATAAAATAATCTAAACGAGGTTAACGGTCATCCTCCAAGAAATGTACCTCTCATTTCCATGGGTTGGTTCAACAACCAGATTGCAGCACAGAGTAGTATCATCAGTAAGACGGCCCAGGGAATAAATGCTTCCCATCTGCGGTCGAAATAGTTTTTTTCTGAAATGCGGTAGGTAACCAGGAGAGAACCAAAGAATCCTAAAGATAAAAATCCAATTTCAAGCGGAAAGACAAGGCCGACCGGCATTCCCGTTAATCTCCACATCGGCTCGCCAAAAATAGGTAAACCGATATCCGCCATCATACTTTGCACAACGGGAACGAACGTCCAGATTCCGGTTAACAAATGGAAGCTGTAGTGTGCCACCCACAGGCCAAAACCAAACGGCACGAGAGCGAAGGCATATTTCATTACAATTGGTATGAGACTGTCCTGTGCGTCGGTCCAGGTTTTCATTGCAAAGGAAGTTAACCCAAGTAAAATAAAGGGTTCAACAACCAGCATTACGAAAAAAAGAGTGCCTAAAACGGGAAGTTCATTCGTTGTGTTCATGACACCGGCCATCCAGTTTTGAAGGGCATAAACAGGACTTACCATCCCAAAAGCGTTCAAAAGAGCTCCAAATACAAATACCAGAGCCAGAATGGAAATGTCGTTTCGATTTGCAAATCGTCCAATTCCGGATCGGCGTTTGCCGGACCAAAGTTCGGCTCCGGGTGATCGGGTACTGATTCCAACATTGTCATGCGGACATGCATGGATGCAATCGAGGCAAAATGTGCAATCCATATTTCCGACTTTTCTGGGTTGAAAAAGAGCGAGTTCGCATCCGCGCTGCACTACATTCCATTGGTTTTCAGCATCTCGGGTTCCTTTGATACAGTCGTAAGTTTCACAACTGGCACAAATTTCGTGGTCGCGAACTTTTACTTCAAAAGGTGAGACGGTTGATGAGATAAAATTAAACTGGCCGATCGGGCAGACATATTTGCAAAAAGAAGCCTTTTTAAAAAAAACATCAACAAGAAGAGCCGCTGAGAAGTAGGCAATGATCAGCCAGGCCGTCCACCAGGGAGATCCCCAGAGATCAAAATATTCATAAGAAAAAAGAACGAGAACAAGCAGGCCAATAGACAGCCATTTGTTACGCAGCCAGGTAGGCCAGTTTCTTACCGGCTTTGAAAATTTCCGGGCCAGTTCACGCGGCAGCATAAAAGGGCAAGCCATGCAAAAAAAGTTTCCCCCAACAAGCAATAAAATCACAAGGATTCCCCGGTAATGAACCCAGGTAAGTAGCGAAGAGAGATTTCTTGGCGCAAGCTGTGGACCGAAAAGTCCATGCAGAACCATGATAGCGGCGATAATCAGCAGAATGCTCTGCAGGAATATTCTTGAGTGATGCCAGCGGAAAAAGGTGCCAATAACGGGCAAATCCAGTAGGTCGATAGTATCGCCTGGTACCGCTGATTTTTTATTTACACTCATGATATTGCTTTCACATCGCGAATTATTGTGACCGAACTCCGTTTATATTGATTTGCCGCTCCACAATCCGGCTATCGGGGAGAGTCGACTTGATCAGAAAAAACCAGTCGCCTCCCATTGTGAACTCAATATCTGCGGAATATGAACCGGCGTCCGTTTCTTCGGCAGTTACAAAAACCGGCTGCATTCCGGGGTGAGACATATTTCCTTCAAGTGAAACATCGGCTCCGCTGATTCGTTGGTCTGTGCTATCCCATAAAGTGATGCTGATAGTAGCCGTTCCAACTGTTGGCTGCTCAGGCTGAATTTCCCACTCCAGAGAAATATCGGAATGGGTTTCATCAGAAGATTGACATCCCATAAGTATTAGTTGCAGTGACAAAATCATCCACATAACCATACCCGGAAAACAAACTCTCATTAGAATCCTATTGAGTCGAATCATATGAAAGGAAATGTTTTGTTTGGCTTATTTGGATGATTTTCGATGGACTACACAGGTACATTTGATGTCTGATTCTTCACCCGCTGGCGGAAACATATGCAGATACATCCCGATTATCATGGGAATAAACACGAGGGTATTATAAATCAGATGCAGCTCAACCCTCGGTATAATAAATTGAACAAGACTCATAGGTACGGGTGAGCCGCCAAGGTTATATCCAATCACCGCCTGAACCTGAAGAAGAAGATGTTCGATATGATGCCAGAATTGGATCCAGAAAGAAATCATCCACCAGGTGTATGAACTTCCGGTAAAGCCTGTACGCAAAATCCAGATGCCAATCAGCATAACAAGTGCGTAACCATAGTGGAGAATTTCGGATTTAAACATCCAGGGGAAATAATAACCCACAACTCCAAGTGATTCGGGTATGGGCCATCCCATAACATAAATCTGGTATGCCTGAACAAGATGTTCGGCCCAATGTGCAAGTACAATCGCCATAAATATTTGGAGAGAACGTTCGTGCCAAACTGTGTTCAGCCTTTCCATCATGTTAACGTACCAGGGTTGCGATATCAGCAATGACGGAGCCGTAGAATCGCTGGTCATTCTATGTTGTGCCATTTTTCAGTGCGGTTTCTAAAGTTAATGGTAGAGTGGTTTTGCTGATCCCGAAAAGCTCAGAAATGGATCGTCAATTTTTTTCGCTCAAAGAGTATAAAATCAAATGTTCAAAATAACAAGTGGGTGACGTCAAAAAAATTTCTTGCTTCTGATTTTTTAATTTCGGTTTTTCTCTCTGTCCTGTTTTGATCAAAAATGACTTCTGATTTTTTAGAAAGATGAAAAGGTTCGTAAGTTTTTGATTGGCAATGTTTTAAGGGGGTATTCAGGGCTCGATTTTACCATAAAACTGTAAATAATCTCACCAATGGAAGCTAAAAAAACTCAATATTTTGTTGCTTTATTTGTATTAATGATGGTCTTGTTCGTGACAAGTTATTCTCAAATTGCAACTGCTCAAACCATAACATTCTCCTCATTAAAATTTGGGGGATTCCTTCAGCAGCAATTCATTATGGATGAAACTCCCGGTGCTGCCGAACGTTTTTCTATTCATCGTGCAAGGTTGGGAGTCACCGGTTCCGTAACGGATAACATTCGCGTGAATGTTATTGGAGGATATGTTGAGCCACCAGACAGAACTCCGCGATTGGTTAATGCCTTTATTGATTTTGATATTCATCCTTTATTCCAGCTTCGAACGGGGCAATTTTTGGCGCCATTCGGTATTGAAAGTCCCGAGGTGATTATCTTCAACCCGGCCATTGAACGAACAACAGCTATTCTGCGATTAAATCCGTACGCTATGTTTCGGGATATTGGAGTACAGGTTGGCGGGAAAAATTCATTTCTGAATTACAAAATTGCATTGGTGAATGGAAAGGGAGCCAATCAAACCGAAGAATTTGATCCCAAAGATGTGCTTGGCCGGATTGGAATCACTCCTGTTGAACATCTTGAATTTGGAGTATCGGCTCATTTTGGACAGTATCAACCAGACATGAATTCAGATCATCATGAATCAAGGACGCGTTTAGGCGCGGATATAAGTTATACGGGTGATCCGGTTTATTTCCGAGCTGAATATATTGTTCGGGAAGATGACCTTGCGGATAGCGGCTCGCGCGAAATGAATGGCTGGTATCTGCTTGGAGCTTACAAATTCACAGAAAAAATACAGGCTATCGCCCGATTTGAATCATTCGATCCGGAGACTTCAATGGATGAAAATGAGTATACCGGAGTCTTGATTGGCGCGAACTATTATTTTGTAGGTAATACCCGATTGTCACTCAATTATGAATTTCGGGATGACAAACTAAATGCTGATCTCGGCAATATGCTAACGGTTCAAATGCAGGTGGCGCTGTAAACCTGTTTTATCGGATGAGTCACGACCCGGGTAACTTGTTATGACGATGGTGACTCATCCGGTTAGGTTCTAATCTTCCGGCGACCAATCCTTCATTTTGTCACGAATAACTTCAGCAACTCTCGCCGCAGGAATTCGGTCCTGGGTCATATCATCCCGATAGCGAATGGTAACAGTGTCTTCGCCTTCGGATTCAACGCCGTCAAAATCCACAGTTACGCAAAATGGAGTTCCGGCTTCGTCTTGTCTTCGATATCGTTTCCCGATAGACCCGGATTCATCATACAGAACTGTAAACTCTTCGCGCAGATCGATTTCTAGCTTTTTAGCAAGTTCCTGAAGAGGCGCTTTTTTGATAAGAGGAAAAATTCCGACTTTGGTCGGCGCCAGTTTTGGGTTGATTTTCAGAACCGTTCGTGAATCCCCGTCCACTTCTTCCTCACGATACGCATCACAGAGAATCATGAGCGTTGTTCGGTCCAGTCCAACGGAGGTTTCAATCACATAAGGAATGTAGCGTTCCTGTTTCTGCTGATCGTAATATTCCATTTTTTTGCCGGAATATTCCTGGTGGCGCGACAAATCAAAATCCGTTCGGTTATGGATTCCCTCCACTTCCTGCCATCCGATTGGATATTTGTATTGAATGTCAGCCGCAGCACGCGCGTAGTGGGCAAGTTTATCTTTTGGATGTGGAGAAACGCGTAGATGATTTTCGCGAATGCCCATTTTCTTGTGCCAGTTAAGACGGGTTTCCAACCATTTTTCATACTCGCCTTCATCGGTTCCCGGTTCCACAAAATATTGCATTTCCATCTGCTCGAATTCTCTCATGCGGAATACAAATTGCCGGGCCACAACTTCATTTCTGAAAGCTTTCCCGATTTGCGCAATTCCAAACGGAACCTGAACACGCGCGGTGTCCAGCACATTTTTATAATTCACAAAAATTCCTTGCGCGGTTTCCGGACGTAAATAAATAATATCATCATCTCCGCTGGAAGTTGCGCCATAATGTGTCTTGAACATCAGGTTGAACTGGCGAACCTCGGTCCAGTCGAACGCACCGGAATCTGGCGAGCGAATTTCCTCTGCCTTAATGATATCATACAAATCCTCGCACAATCCTTTTCTTGTACCGGTAGTATCCAGCAACTGCTGGATTTCATCAGCTTTCTCTTTATTCCCTTTTTCTCTGAGTTTGAGGATATGCTGTTCAATCAACATGTCCGCCCGATATCGTTTTTTGGACTGTTTGTCATCAATCATCGGGTCATTAAACCCTTCCACATGTCCGCTGGCTTCCCATGTTCGTGGGTGCATAAAAATGGCCGCGTCAATTCCTACAATATTATCATGGAATTGCGTCATGGCTTTCCACCATTCGCTCTTGATATTGTTCTTCAACTCAGCACCTAAAGGTCCGTAATCATACACAGCCCCGAGTCCGCCGTAGATATCGGATGACTGAAAAATAAATCCTCTGGCTTTGGAGAGAGACACGATTTTATCGAGGTTGTCTAAATGGGTAACTGACATGCGTTGGTAAATATTGGTTTGTTATGATTAACATCAACAGAAGCTTAAAAAAGCTCCGCTTCCTAAGTTGCAAAAGATAGCAATTTTCTTTCCTTTGATGAATCGTTTGTCCAAATCATTTACTATTTTTACTGTCTTTTGAAAAAATAGCTCGATAACCAAAGCCTGATTTCAGGCTAAATAGTAATTATAAAATCAAAAATGGCTCAATTTAAAGTAGGAATTTTGGGCGCGACCGGGGCGGTTGGCCAGAAATTCATTCGACTTCTTCAAAATCACGAATGGTTCAAAATCGAGGCTCTTGGAGCTTCTGAACGCTCTGCAGGAAAATCCTATAAGCAGGCTGCCAACTGGATTGAGAGTATTCCCATGCCGGAAGATGTTTCAGGCATTGAAGTTCGAAATTGTACAGCCTCAGAATTTGGTGACGTAGATTTTGTGTTCTCTGGTTTGGATTCATCCGTGGCTACAGAGGTGGAAGCAGATTTTGCAAAAGCCGGAATACCCGTTATCAGTAATGCAAAAAATTATCGTACCGATCCCACTGTTCCGCTTCTTGTTCCCGAAGTAAATCCCGATCACATCAGTATGATCGACAAGCAAACATTTACTGAAGATGGAAGCGGATGGATTGTAACCAATCCCAATTGTGTAGCTGTGCCGCTGGTGATGAGTTTAAAACCTTTGTACGACAATTTTGGAATCAAGAGTGTTATTCTTACTTCTATGCAGGCTATTTCCGGTGCCGGTTATCCGGGTGTGCCCAGTTTGGATATTCTCGGAAACGTGGTTCCGTTTATTGGTGGTGAAGAACCCAAAATTGCAGCAGAACCCCTCAAACTTTTAGGCCGGTTGAATGACGGAGTTCTTCAGCATGCGGATTTTCCCATTCAGGCAACCGCAACCAGGGTTCCGGTATTGAACGGACACATGTTATCTATAGCTGTACAACTCGAAAAAGAGGCTGATGCAGAAGAAGTGAAGAAAGCACTGAAAGAGTGGAAAAGCCCGATTGGAGATTTAAAACTGCCATCGGCTCCCAACTTTCCTCTGAATGTTTTTGATGATGATTTTTACCCACAGCCACGTCTTCATGCAGACAGCCAGAAAGGCATGCAAACGGCGATTGGCAGGGTTCGAAATTCAAATGTACTGAGCATCTCATACATCGCAATGGCACATAACACCATTCGCGGAGCTGCCGGAGGTGCCATTCTGAACGCAGAACTTTTGGTGAAGAAAAACTACATCAAATAAATTGATTTGATATTCATCGGATGGGTAGACAAGCCGAAGGTAAAATAGCTTGATCACTCATCCGATTTTTTTTGATAGCGTTACTTAGATTTTTCCCCGAAACTCTCCTTAATCTCCGAGTTTATTCAGTTTGTGTTCTGAAAGAGCCACTCTTGCTGAACTGATAGACTGCTGAGCCTGATCGCGATCTTTTCTTTTAATTTTTAAAGTACAGCGTCCTTGTTCAGAACCAGGTACATCTTCAAATGTTCGCATGGAGTTTCCTTCGATGTGGATTTTAGCACCCCAGAACCCTTTTTTGTAGATGAGTGATTCAATTTCATCATATGGGATTTCTATTTCATTCAAGTCAGACTTGAGGAATCCCCCAAAAACATCTTTGACTTCAAATTCTAAAACAAGGCTATTTTTTCTGATGTGAATCAATCCTTTAGCCTCGGCAAGGCCCTGGTTGACTTCGAGGTGAAACGGAATTGGCTTTTTTTGCAAAATTTTGGGGATTGAGATTAAATTTCAGAGGAAAAATAAATTTTTTGAGAAAATTTTGTAAGGAATTTCGCATTTATGGTTCATACTACTGAGAACACGAACACAAAGAGAAAAATTGAGAAGTGATTGAGCACACTTCTCAAAGTCCTTCAGGGAGTTGTGGTGGATAATCACAACTCCTGTTTTTCTAAAATACGCTGGTCATTTCTTCATTTTTACTTTCTGATAACAGTGTTGGCTAAATAATTTTTTTGAGTTCAAGAGCTATTCCGGTCGAAAATAGAATATCAAATATATGATTTCTATGACTTCCGGAAATCAAAAGAGTCGCTTTTACTTTATAAACTATAGTCGAAACAAAACAAAATTGGTTTGTTTGGAGAGACAGCGGGCAAAAGGGGAATATTCATCTTGGTATTTTTTGTGCTCAGTTCATCAGTTTATGCACAAGAGGTTGTACTAACAGATGATTTTGAGGACGGGGATCTCAACCAAAATCCAGAGTGGACGGGGGATATTGGAGATTTTACTTCATTTGATGAATCCGGGAATTCACTTCTAAGATTGAATGCCCCTGATGCAGGTTCTACTCAACTGAGGACGGCATCCAGCACTGCCTATGGAAGCTGGGATTTTTTTATAAATCAGGATTTTCCTCCATCCGATTCAAATCGGGGATACATTTTTCTTATATCAGATAAGAACGATTTGTCTGGCGATGTCAATGGATATGCTATACGAACAGGTGCAAGTGGATCGGATGATGCATTTCGTCTTTTTCGGTTTACAAATGGCAGTGCAACAGAGATTTTAGCAGGTTCAGCAGACCTTTCCTCTGGAGGCGCATTCCAGGTAAGAGTTACACGAGACGAAACCGGAGTTTGGAGTTTGTATGAGTCGGCAGGTTATGGCTCAAGCCCGAGTTTTGCAGGGAGTACTACAGATAACACGTTTACAGCATCAAACTATTTTGGTCTTTTGTTGGATTACACGGCAACAAGAACCGATTTATTCTACTTTGATGATATCATCATTGAAAACTCTGAACCCTTCGATGCTGTAAACGCCACCATCGCCAGCGCTACCGAAGTCGATGTTATATTCAATTACCAAATAGACAACGCGTCTATTCAACCATCAGACTTTTCAATTGATGGCGGAATCGGGAATCCAACCTCTGCAAGTCCGGTAGATGACTTTACGGTCCGCCTTACTTTTGAGGATGCACTTCCAGATGATGATTATACCATCACCATAAACAACGTGGATAATATTTATGGCGGAACTATTCCCACTGATACGGAATTGAATTTTACCGTTTCCAATTCATTTTCCGTGACAAATTTTGAATATCTCAGCCGAACAGAATTTGAGATTACATTTTCGGAAGAGGTGGATGGTTCCTCCTTGAGTACAGGCAATTTTGAAATTACCGGGTTTGGACCGCCCGATAATGCAGAACTTGAAGATTCGGATCGCGTTAGGATTTCCTATGATGATCCTATTGATACCGGCAACCAGGAATTGATTATCAATGATTTGTTGAGCAATTCGGGATGGGAAATTGAGGCGAATACGACCCTCGAATTTACTTTGTTTGATGAGTATGAAGAAGGCGATTTGGTCATCAGTGAGTTTTACTATCGGGTTCCGGTCAGTTGGCGCACATCAGATTTTGATCGCCCTCAATACGTGGAAATTTTCAACCGGGCCGATAAGCTTCTGAATCTTAGGAATTTCGCCATCAACAGTGAAAATATCAGCATCGATGAAGATTTGCCGATTTCTTCTGGCGAGTACCTTGTCATCACAAGAGGTGTTCCGGTTTTTGAAGATCAGTTTGGAACCCGAAATTTTGTGGAGGCGGATGAGTTTCCCGAGCTGGTTCTAACCACGTCGGATGACATCATTTTTGAAACCGCCGAAGGTGAAGACATCGAATCACTGACCTACGACGCCAACGATTGGGGTGGCAATGAAGTTTCTCTTGAACGGTTCTCTTTTGATGTAAATGCAAATATTCAGGATAACTGGGCTGAATCAGAAGATATTCTGACTGGCTCTCCAGGGCTTTCAAATACCGTTTCCGAACCGACGAATCCACCCGAAGCCGTTGAAGCTGCATTCCCTGCACCGCAAACCTTTCGCATCACATTTTCAAGAACACTTTCGGATGAAGCCGTGGATGATCTGAATAATTTCGGTTTAAATAATAGTGCAGTTATCACAACTGCGGCGTTTACTTCTGATCCACGAACCATCGAGTTTGATCTGTCAGATGCTCTTGAGGATCAATTTGAATACACCTTCACCTACCAAAATGTAGAAGATATTTTTGGGAATGAAGTTTCCGGAGCTGAGGAATTCAATTTTACATTTACGAATCCATTCAGAATTCTTGCAGCCGAAATGGAAAGCGACACCGATTTGCTTATTCAGTTTACACTTCCGTTGCAGGTTTCTACGGTTCAATTATCTGATTTTGAGCTGAGCGATGGCACCGATCCAGTAGATTTTGACTTTACCAATTCCGAGACGGTCCGGCTTACATTTGATGACAGTTTTTCGACCAGTAGTTTCGAAATTATCGTGAACAACCTGGAAAGTTTGACCAACAGCTGGCAGATTGAAGATAATTCAACCTTTGAATTTTTTCGGTTTGATGAGTACCAGGACGGTGATATTGTTATCAATGAATTTATGTATAACCCGCCAACCGGATATCCACAGTATGTGGAGTTGTACAATCGTTCCGACCGTTTTTTGACATTGAAAGATTTCGAGCTGCTTCGGGCTGAAGGGTCAACCAGCATCGGTGGGGTGATTACGGAATTTGATCAGCCTATTGAACCGGGTGAATATCTGGTTATCACCGAAGATTTGGAGTTGCTTGAAGATGTTTTTGGGACAGGTCCCTGGTTCGGGATGGAGGATTTTCCGGGCTTTACTCAAACAGTAACCGATCAGGTTCGATTGCTTGATCCGGATGGAAATTTGGTTGAAAGGATTGAGTATGATCCGTCAATTTGGGGCGGTTCGGACATTGCTCTCGAAAGAAAAAGCCTGGACGCTCCGGCCAACGATCAAAATAATTGGGGCGAATCTCTTGCCGAATTGTTGGGTACACCCGGTGAAGATAATACCGTCAGTCCCGATGACGGACCCGTGTTTGTTTCAGCAACGTTCATTAATGCGGAAATGGTGTTGGTTACATTCACTGGTTCGCTCGACACGGACGCTATTTCAACCGGAAATTTTGATATAAACCGTGGACGGTCCATCACTGGCGTGAATTTTATCAACTCAACACAGGCAGAACTTTCGCTGGATGATGAAATGAGTTCGGGTCAAACGTATACAATTACGGTCACTGATATTCCCGATATTTTTGGAAATGAACTGGACGAATCCCAGGCTACATTCACCTATTATTTTGTTGAAATCGCAGAGCCGGGAGATATCGTTATTAACGAGTTTATGTATGATGAACCGGACGGCTATACGGAATATGTTGAACTCTATAACACCAGTAATAAAACATTTAGTCTGGAGGGATGGCAGCAAGCCAATGATACGGGAACCCGCCGCATTTTAACAGAAGAGAATGTTTATTTCCCACCCGGCTCATACATGGTAATTCTTCCAAATGAAGAGCTGCTTGGCATTTTTCCGGACATGAATTTTGTGAATGCAGGAAGCAGTTTGCCGGCCCTCAAAAATAGCGGTGATGAAATTGTTATTACAAATGCCGGGGGAATTACGCTGGATTCACTTCGGTATAGCTCCGAATGGGGAGGGAGCGAGGTTTCTTTGGAGCGAATCGATACGGATGCTATCAGTTCTGATATAAACAATTGGGGCGAATCTCTTTCTGTACTGAAAGGAACTCCGGGTGAAGAAAATACTGTAAATATCGACACAGATGGCCCCGAATTGCTTGGAGCTAATTTTATTAATGCTGAAAGTATTCAGGTTCAATTTTCCGGCGCTTTGGATCGAACTCGAATATCGAGGAATAATTTCGAGATCAATCGGGGAATATCTGTTCGGCAGGTGACTTTTATCAACAGCACGGAAGCTGTGCTATTTTTGAATCAATCGATGAATTCGGGACAAACCTATACGATAACCGTAAATAACATTCGGGATATTTTTGGAAATGAGCTCAATCAGGCGGAAGCCTCCTTTACCTACTATCAGGTTCAAACTGCGGAGCCTGGCGATGTTGTGATTAACGAGATCATGTACGCCGAACCGGAAAACTACACGGAGTACATCGAGTTATATAATGCGAGCGACAAAGCCATTAATCTTGCAGGTTGGCAACAGGCCAACGACACAGCCACTCGGCGAACTCTCACCGAAGATCGGGTCATTCTTCCGCCGGACTCCTACATTGCTATCCTTCCAAATTTTAATCTCTTAAACATCTTCCCGGACATTCCCTACCTGAATGCCGGAACAGGTCTTTCAACCCTGAAAAACGGAGGAGATAACATTGTTGTGGCAAATGCAGAAGGTGTAATTATCGATTCTCTGCGATTCAGTCCGGTCTGGGGCGGCGATGGTATTGCGCTGGAAAGAAGGCGTCCGAACCGTTCTTCTTTGTATATGGAAAACTGGGCTGATTCACCCGCTGATCTTTTTGGAACTCCCGGCATGCCAAATGAAGTGGATTCCAATTTTACTTTTATAGCAACAGAAGTGAGGTCTCTTTCACCAACGCAGATTCGGGTGGTGTTCAATGCAATGGTCAGGGACAGTGATATTAAACCTGCCAATTTTTCTGTGGGCGGAATTAATCCAAGTTCAATTTCAGAGGAAACCAATTTGAGTCTGATTCTTAAATTTTCTTCAGCGCTTGAAAGTGGTCAGCAAACACTGGTGATTGACGGCGTACGATCAGCCGCCGGATTTTCAATCGGGAATAATGCCGAATTTTCTTTCACGGTTTTTGATGCGTTTAGCGATGGAGATATCGTCATTAACGAGTTTATGTATCGTCCGCCATCGGGATACGTTCGGTATGTTGAACTTTGGAACACCTCATCCAAACTGTTAAACCTCAGAGACTGGAGATTACAGCGCCGGGATGTTTCCAGCGATTCAGAACGAATTATTTCCACAGAAGACCTGGCACTTGAACCCGGTGATTTCATCGTTCTTTCGGAAGATTCGGAAGCACTTGCAGAGATTTTTGGCGAGCGAAATTTTTTCGAATTATCCAGTTTTCCCGCTTTAACAGCAACGGTATCCGATCAAATTCGGCTGTTTACCAATGAGGATATTTTGGCTGATTCACTCCAATACGAACCCTCGGAATGGGGCGGAGAAGGAGTGGCCCTGGAACGGTTAAGTGCTGATGTTGCCGCCACTTTTTCAGAGAACTGGGCTGAATCTTCAAACGAACTTTTGGGAACTCCGGGCTTGCCCAACCAAGTGGAACCGGATTCCAATCCACCGGCAATTGTGCGGGCTGCTCAGTTTCAGGACCAGGGATTTGTCCTCACTTTTGATGAACGACTTAATAGTGATCAGGCAACGAACAGTTCAAACTATTCGATGACTCCTACATTACCCATCAATATGATAGCACTGGATGGTAACGAAGTAATTTTGTTTGCGGGATCTGATTTGGTGAATGACCAGGAGTATGAAATTACAGTCAGCGGTATCAGCGATATTTTTGGGAATGAGATGGAGTCAACCACCGTTTCCGTTCTCTATTTGGAATTTGGCGATGTGCAAGCCGGTGATATCGTCATCAACGAGATTATGTATGAACCTTCGGATGGTTCCGGCGCAGAATTCATTGAAATCTACAACCGAACTGAAGAGAATTTCGATTTGACCAATTGGACGTTGTCTGATGCAACAAATGACACTGAAATCCCAACCGGTGTATTAATTCGTGAAAATGATTACCTGGTTTTTACAGATTCGCAGGAGTTTGCAACTGAATCTGATCAATTTATATATGTACCTGATTTTCAATCTCTGAATAACAGCGGCGATGCAGTTGTCCTAAGAAATGGATCTGGAACAGCGATTGACAGCCTGTTTTTTCACGCAGATTGGGGAATCGACAGCCCGGGAATTTCACTCGAAAGGAAAGACCCCGCCGGACTCTCCACCGATCCGGGAAACTGGGCATCCAACACATCAGAAAGAGGTTCTACCCCCGGACAACAAAACAGCTCATTTGAAATAGATGAATCCGCTCCTGAAATCATTTTTGCTAATTTTATTCATCCTGACTCCGTCGAAATCTGGTTTAATGAGTATGTGGATTTGACTCCGGATGAGAATACCAAAACAGATCAACCTGCAAAAACTCATTCGGGTCAGAGCGGAGTTTCAAGCACCATCAGCTTTATGTTAAACGGAAGTTTAGCGGATGTGATTTATTACGATCAAATGGCCGGAAATAGAATAATTTTAGACGGTTCGATTGTATCGCAGGGCGAGGAAATTACAGTGAGTGTTGAAAATATTGGAGATTATAAAGGAAACATGTCCTCAAGGCTTGAGCAACCGATTGCCCAGCCTATATCTGAGGGAGATATCATTTTCAACGAAATTATGTTCGATCCGATTACCGATGATCGAGACGGCCTGCCGGATCAGTCTCAGTATATTGAAATTCATAATCGACGCTCTTACGCTATTTCACTTGAAGGTTTCTTCCTGCATGATGAACCGAACGAAGATGGAGAAATATCAACGATTGAACCGATTCGGAGTGACCGTCAATGGCTTCCGGCGAGCGGCTATGCTCTGATTTATCCCGAGCCGGATGATATCCCGTTCCCCAAAAGCCGAACAGCTGAGTTTTTTGATTTGACGGATCATATGCAGCGATTCGCTATTCAAACCGATCGAACAACACTCAGTTTAACAAACACCGGGCGACAAATTTATCTCGCCGACAGTACATTGAAAACCATTGATATGGTGGACTATAGCCCAGACTGGCACAATCCTAATTTGGTAGATACAAAAGGAATTGCACTCGAGCGCATCAACCCGAATTTTGATACCAATGATGGGGCGAATTGGGGATCCAATGCGACTCCGCTGGGTGGTTCGCCCGGATCAGAAAACTCCATTTACCAGGGATCGGGGCAATCCATTTCAGGAAATGGCATTTCATTCACTCCCAATCCATTTTCACCCGATGACGACGGATTCGAGGATAATCTGTTAATCACCTATTCTTTCGATGAACCCGATTACCTGATTAAAGTGAGAATTTATGACCGGTACGGTCGGCTGGTTCGAAAACTGGCAGAAGGTAAGCAGGCCGGGTTTGAAGGTTCTTTGGTCTGGGATGGCAAAACGGAGGATGGACTTCGAAATCGGATAGGAATCTATATAGTACTAATGGAAGCGTACAACAGTACAAACGGTAAAAATCGATCCTTTAAAGAAACCGTTGTGATTGCAAGGAAGTTTTAAAACGCAAGTTCGATTAATTGATGATCGTCAGTTTGAGCGCAGTTGAGACTTCATTTCGAGGAAAAGTCACCTCAAAATTGCCCCGAAGGGATGCCTTTGGTGCGCTCAATATGACGTATTCATTTTTTACAACGTGTAAGGATTCCGGTATTCGTAATGCGTTAATCGATGATTTTCAGCTTCCTTATCGTCGATAAACTTCCTTACGGCGGGGTTCCATTTGACGGGCCGTTCAAGCTCGGTAGCAATATTCCCCAGACAACAAGTAATAGCCGTACTGGCTCCAACTTCTACCGGTGCGATTGGGGTTTCTCGCGACCGTACACAATCGATAAAGTTTTGCATGTGAGGAGAGCTGATTTCAAAGCTTCCGCCACCTGCATCTCTGGCTGCCTGCATCCGTTCGAACATAGCTCTTCGTTCTTCCGGAGTCATTTGTCGTGGACGGTTACCAGCAAGTTCTTCAGGTATAAGATCCTCTTTGGAGCATCCGAGATATCCTCGTCCCACTTCGATCCACCCGTCCGTACCAAAGAATTTAATTCCCTGGGAGTTGGGCATATCTTCGAGGTATGGTTGTTCGGTCATTTCTATTCCATTCAAATATTTGAATGTTAAATACTCCTGGCCGTTGTATCCTTTGGGAATCACTTCAGAAGGCCCTGATCCGTCCATTCCCATTGCGGCTTGGGCAATGTCAAACATATGAGCTCCCCAGTCGGCGGTATATCCATTACCGGTTTCGCGGTACCAGCGCCATGCCCCCCATAATTGTTCTCTTTCCGGAGGATCAATGGAAATGGGAGGACACAAATCGGAATGGTAATGGAAGGTATCATCATGAAGCGGACCAACCCATTTGTTCCAATTCAAATTTGCCGGAACCTGTTCTTCAGGAAGATCAAAAGGAGCTGGCGGATCGCCAACTTTGGCATATATTTTCTCAATATGCCCGATAGCTCCCGTCTGTACCAGTTCAATAGCTTTTTGAAATTCACCACTGGACCTTTGCTGGCTGCCTACCTGAACAACCCGTTTCGTATCTCTGGCAACTCGTTCAATTTTCATTGCTTCCTTAATTGTAAAAGACAACGGCTTCTGAACATATACATCTTTTCCAGACTGGCAGGCATGTATGGTATTCAAGGCATGCCAATGGTCGGGGGTTGCTATGGCAATAGCATCAATATCCGTACGCTCAAGCAGCTCCTCGTAATGTTCGTAGGTATCACATCTCTGAGGCATACCTTTTGATGCCTGCCATTCTTCAACCCTTCTTTTGAAACGGGTTTGCTTCATACTATCCACATCGCAACCAGCGACGACCTGAACGCCGGGTACGCCGGCAAATCCTCCGAAATCATTCAAACCTTGTTGACCACATCCAATAAATCCAACAACTACACGGTCACTTGGAGGGATATGAGATTTGCCAAATACAGAGCTCGGCAAAATGGTGAGGCCGGTAAGGCCCAAGGCAGACATTCCAACAAACTCGCGCCTGCTGATTCCACTATTGGTTTTCTGTTTTTTATCCATAACATGTGTTTTTATTCCTATTCAAACTGGATTATTATAATTTATTATTTGTAAAGAGACCAGAAACAGAGCATTATTTTTGCAAATTGTAACAATAGAAAAACGCAAAAAGAAATATCATTGAAAAAGCCTTTTGTGATTGTCTGAGGTATATAAATATCGCCCATTAAACAGGAAACGGGCCGGCCTTCATACTCACTACTTGTTTAATTCGTAGATAGAGTTTGCTTCTTGAAATCATTCTGATTGCTGATTTACAAAGCATTCATCAAGATTCCTTACTTTTCCTCAATTGATGTTGAAGTATCTGTTATGAATTATATTGAATCGTATAACCAACTTCGGAAAGTGTTCTCTTCTGTTGATTCAGAAACCGAATACGAAAATTATTCCATTCACAAACTTTGGTTTCAATCCGGGTATTATGATTTGCTGCCCGGCAACCGGGAATACCATTGCGAACAGCATAACAAGGATTTTGATCATATCTTCAATTATTACAACGATGTAGGGACGATACAGGATGACGTACATCAGGAAGACTTTTTAGTTGAGGAAAATCGGGACTTTGCCTATTTCATTCTTAAACCGAAGAACTCCGGCCCCATCTCTAAAGTCACTTTTCTCTTCCATGGATTTAACGAAAAGAATTGGGATAAATATTTATCCTGGGGACAAGCCGTTTGTGAAAGAACCGGAAGCGCAGTTGTCTTTTTCCCAATTGCATTTCATATGCAACGCGCCCCAGAGCACTGGAGTAATCTCCGGAAGATGTATCAACTGTGTGAGAAGAGGAAAAAAAGGTTTCCCAACATTTTAAAATCTACGTTATCCAATGTGGCCATCAGTATGCGATTGCAGTCAATGCCACAGCGATTTATCTGGTCGGGGTTGCAAACCTATTTTGATGTGATTCAGTTTATGGAGGAGTGCAAAAGAGGCGAGCATTCCCTGATTGACAAGAATGCCACATTCGATATTTTTGCTTTTTCAATCGGTGGGCTTTTGGCTGAGATTCTTAAACTCTCCAATTATCAAAATTACTTCAGTGATTCAAAAGTCTGTCTTTTTTGCAGCGGCACGGTTTTTAACCGACTGTCTCCGGTATCAAAATTTATATTAGACAGCGAAGCTAGTGTAGCTCTTTATTCATATCTGGTAGAACATTTTGATAGTTTTTTGAGCAGAGATGCTCATCTTCGTCACTACATCAAAGAAGATCATTTTGAAGGAAAGATTTTCCATTCCATGCTGGAATACCAAAAAATGCGCGATTTTCGGGAAGCACAGTTTAAAAAAATAGAGGACCAGGTGTATGCCATTCCCCTGAAACAGGATACCGTTATTCCTTCTTTTGAGGTGGTCAATACACTTCAAGGGGCTTTTAGAAATATTAACATTCCAGTGGATGAGATGGATTTCGATTATAAATATATTCATGAAAACCCGTTCCCGGTGGACCATAAGGAACCCCAAAAAATAAATAATGCCTTCAACCGGGTTTTTGATAAAGCAGGTGCTTTCTTGGCGAGCTGACTTTATAATTGTGAACAAACCAGTAAATGAATCAGCATAAAGGAGCGGTTTCGGCAGGGCATCAAGCCACGGCAGAAGCGGCAGCACAAATTTTAGAAGATGGCGGAAATGCATTTGATGCAGTTGTCGCTGCGCATCTGACCGCTTGTGTGGCAGAGCCGGTTCTCGCTTCTTTTGCCGGCGGCGGATTTTTATTGGCTGAAACGGCAGACGGCAATCAAACGGCTTATGATTTCTTCGTTCAGACTCCTAAAAAAATCAAAGAAAAATCTGGACTGAACTTTTTTCCTATTGCTGCAGATTTTGGATATGCGGTCCAGGAATTTCATATCGGTCCGGGTTCAGCCGCTACTCCCGGAACGGTTAAGGGACTTTTCAGGATTCATGAAGATCTTTGTACCATGCCGTTTTCCAGACTTGCAGAGCACGCTGTTGAGCTGGCAAGAAATGGAATCGAGATGAATGCGTTCCAGGCCGGCGCTCTTGAAATAACAGAACCCATTTATTTTTCGAATGACGAAGCCGCCAGCATTTTCCGAAGCCATGAAAATAAAGAGTCGCTCATACGGAAAGGTGAATGGTTGAAGCAGCCGTATTTAGCAGAATTTATTGGACAACTTGCTCAGGAAGGAGACTCTTTTTTTTATGAAGGGGAAGTTGCAAAAAAGATCTGCAAACTTTGCAGAGAAGAGGGAGGACACCTCACTCAAGAAGACCTTGGGAATTACGATGTAGTGATGCGGAATCCGCTTCATCTTAGATATCGTGATGCATCGTTGGCCATTAATCCGCCGCCAAGCTCGGGAGGATTATTAATTGCATTTGCCTTAAAACTGATGGAAACGTTGGAGAAGGAATCCATCCGAACAAATCCGGATTTGCTCGTGTATGTTCAGGAGCTGACAAACCGGGCAAGGATTGAAAATCTTATCGAAAACCGGGATTCACAAGAGATCGATGGATTATTGCATGACCCGTTTCTGGAGATGTACAAAAACCAGATAAAAGACAGAATGCAAGCTTCGCGCGGAACGACTCAAATTAGTGTGATGGATTCAAAAGGAAACATGGCGAGCCTTACAACAAGCAATGGTTCAGGCAGTGGCGTGATGATTCCCGGAACCGGAGTCATGTTAAACAATATGCTTGGCGAAGAGGATCTCAATCCCCACGGATTTTACAATTGGCCTGAAAATCAAAGAATCAGTTCCATGATGGCGCCGGCCATTTTGCGTCATGCTGATGGAACAAAAGTTGTGCTGGGGTCGGGTGGATCGAACCGGATTCGGACGGCCATTCTCCAGGTTTTGTTAAACTTGTTGGATAATGATATGAGTTTGGCCGAAGCGATTGAAGCCCCGCGAATTCATTTTGAGAATGATTTTCTAAATATAGAAACAGGGTTTGCAACCGGGGTTGCCGAGTCTTTGAAAAAGAAATATCCTCATCATAAAATCTGGGAGAAAGGGAATCTGTTTTTCGGCGGGGTTCATGCCGTTTCGGGAAAGGATGGGAACTTTACAGGTTTTGGAGATCCAAGACGGGGTGGGACTTCAATTATTGTGTAAAGTGTCCTAATGAGTGCTTTTGTTTTACCTTTTCAATTCTGCTATTTGAAGCAGCCTGCGGAGGTCGGCCACACGTTTTTCATCCTGCACTTTGGCATAACTGTGAATCAGATTACGGATACAGCGAATTAAAATATCGGCTTCGTCCGCTTTCTGAAGGTGTTCCGGTTTAGGATTGATCCCATTTTTCTTAAGGAAATAGCAGCATTGATTATACGAAACAAGTGTGCCGCCATCGAATGGATCAATCAGGATTTCCTGGTTATGTGTCTCATACATCAACATAAAGTGAATCGGCATGTTCACACCATAAAAAGGTAAATCAAGCCGGTGTGCCAAAAGCATTACCACACAACTCAGCATAATCGGGAGCCCCTTTCGGCGGTCAATTACCCGATCGAGATAGGCATTATCCGGATTGTGATAATCCTTGGAATCGCCCCGGAACCGCAAATCGCGAAAAACAAATTGCAGCATGATCTGCATTTTTTCGCTGATAGAGGGCGTATAGGCAATATCACTCCCGATTTGAGCAGATAAATTGTCAAGTTTCTTTCTGTACTCTTCAATCCGGAGCGTTGGATTTCCGAATTTGCATAGCGTAAAAAGAGCGCCTTCAAGTTGTTTGCGATCATGGACTCCCATCTCAACAATCTCAGCAAACTCTTCAATAACGGTTCCTGCCGTAATATTATAAATGATGTTGTTAATGGTTTGCTTTTGGGAATCTTTTACCGATTCCGACCGAAACTGGTCTAAAAGTGGAACGGCATGCTCTCCAAGTTCTTTGAAGCGTTTTTTTACACCGGTTTGAACTTCAGGATCGGGGTCATCCAAAAGATAAATTAAAGATTCGATTTCGCGTTTATTCGATTCGTTCATCTGTAGATATTTTTATCGTTCAATCAATGCCAGAACAGAATACGAACCCATAATATTCCAACCGGACTGAAGCCTACAATGTTTGCAAATGGCGAAAGGTTCCTTCGTAGTAAATGTTTAAAGGAAAATTTAAAAGATTTAAGAAGGGCAGTAAAGAGAAAAGTTTGAACATTTTGTGATTAATGAAGTTTAACAGATCAACAAGAGATAGATTGTGAAATGATGATCCGTTTATTTTCATTTTAAAAAGTAGACGATTAAGAATAAACACCGGAGATATTATGAGTCCGCTAACCAGAAAAGCAAAGGTTACTGAAGAATTTGAGTTTGAAAAAAAGAAAATCAAGCATAGGTACGATGAAGTAAGGGAAGCAACCGAAAAACTCACAATTCCCCTGGAAATTGAAGATTTTGTGATCCAGGCGATGGAAAACGCAAGCCCGACAAAGTGGCACCTGGCGCATACAAGCTGGTTTTTTGAGACTTTTATTCTGGACAAAGCAATTGAGGGTTTCGATTCTCTGCACCCGCAATACAGTTATATTTTTAATTCGTATTACGTACAAACGGGAGATCCGCACTGCCGCGATAAGCGAGGAAACCTATCTCGCCCTACCGTTAAAAAAGTGTTTGAGTATCGACAGTATATCGACAAAAAAATGCATCAGTTTATCGATGGTTTGTCTGAAGATGCATTTGATGAATGGCTTCCGCTTATAGAAGTTGGGCTGAATCATGAACAGCAGCATCAGGAATTAATGCTGACCGACCTGAAATATATGCTGGGCCAGAATCCGCTCTACCCGATTTATACAGAAACCCGGCGACCTGAGATTGAATCAGTTGAAGAAATTCGCTGGATGGAGTTTGAGGAAGGCGTTTATTCTGTAGGCCACAAAGGCGGAGAGTTTGGGTTTGACAATGAATTTCCATCTCATAAAACCTACATCCAGAACTTCAAAATGGCCGACCGGCTGGTAACCAATGGAGAGTTTATCGAGTTTATTGAAGATGGCGGATATCAAAACCCCAAATGGTGGCTGGATGAAGGATTCGCAACCATCGAGAAAGAAGAATGGGAGTGGCCGCTTTATTGGGTGCAGCGCGATGGTGAATGGTATCACTTTACACTCAGCGGATTAGAAAAACTGGATCCCAATGAACCGGTTTGTCATGTTAGTTATTTTGAAGCGGATGCTTATGCCCGATGGGCGGGCTGCCGTTTACCAACCGAGCAGGAATGGGAAGTTGCAGCGAAACAGGTCCCAAAGGAAGGGCATTTTGTTGAAGGAGGTCATTATCATCCTGCCGCTGTAGAAAATGATAACAACGGATTGAAACAGATGTTTGGCGATGTGTGGCAGTGGACCCAAAGTTCTTATTCGCCATATCCGGGCTTTAAACCCTTTCCCGGAAAACTTGGTGAGTACAATGGAAAATTTATGGTGAACCAGTATGTTCTTCGGGGAGGTTCGTGTGCCACGCCAAAATCACATTTCAGGAAAACGTACCGGAACTTTTTTCATACGGATGCACGCTGGCAATTTACCGGGATTCGTTTGGCTAAAGACGTGAATTCCGAATGAGAAAGTTTATCAGGAGAAATCATCAGTAGAAAGAAAAATAAAAAGAATGGAAAAAACGGTTTCAGCCTTTGAGGAAGATGTTCTTGAAGGGCTTAAAAAAGATCAAAAAAGTCTACCCAGTAAGTATTTTTATGACGATCGGGGATCCGGGCTCTTTGAGAAAATTTCTAACCTTGACGAGTATTACCTGACTCAAGCCGAGTTAGAAATCCTTCAGAAGAATTCCGGTGAAATTTCCCAAACCATTGGTCCAAACAGTCTGATTATAGAATTTGGAAGTGGCAGCAGCAGAAAAACAAGACTGTTATTAAAAGAGCTGAATGATATTGCCGGGTATGTACCCGTAGATATTTCGCGGGATTTCTTATTCGAAGAAGCGGAAAAATTGCGCAGTGAATTTCCGGATCTGAAAATTACGCCAATCGCTGCGGATTATACCAAGCCGTTTGAAATAGCAGTAAATGGATATGCGAACAAACGCGTGATTTTTTTCCCCGGCTCTACCATTGGGAATTTTACGCCCGATCAGGCCAGGGATTTTCTGTTTCAGTCTACGGATCTTCTTGCGGAAAACGGAGGCTTGCTGATTGGAGTCGACCTCAAAAAAGATCCCGATGTATTAAATAAAGCCTATAACGACAGCAAGGGAATTACGGCAGAATTTAATCTCAATCTTTTGAGGCGAATCAATAGAGAATTGGAAGGGAACTTTGAGGTGGAGAAATTTCGGCACCGGGCATTCTATAATGAAACCGAAGGCAGGATGGAAATGTATTTGATGAGCCTCGATAATCAGTCAGTGACTCTTTCGGCTTCGGGTGAAAAAATTGATTTCAGAAAAGGAGAGATGATTCACACAGAAAACTCCTACAAATATTCGGTTGATGAATTTGAAGAACTGATTTCTGAAAAATTCTACCTCAGAAAAACCTGGCTGGATTCGAAGAAGCGGTTTAGTGTTCACTATTTTGAGAAGAAGTAAGTTTTATTCTGATAAAATTAGCTTTAAGGGTAAATAATCCCCGTTTCCGAGTTTGATACGTTTCAGTTAAATTGCTATTAATAGAACTGATACAAGTCCGGGTACCGAATCGCAATATCTGAATCCAATCGCCTATGGGTGTAGAAACCGTAAAACTTGCTGAGAACCGAGAACAAACCCAGGAGTTTATCAAGTACCTGTTGAAGGATATCCGGGCGATGGAGAGAATGCTGGAAAGTGATCTGTTTGAGAAGGATACCATTCGGATCGGGGCGGAACAGGAGCTTTGCCTTGTGGATAAATATGCCAAACCGGCTCCTATTTCAATGGAATTGTTGGAGGCTCTCAATGACGAAAATTTCACAACAGAGCTTGCAAAGTTTAATCTGGAGACCAACCTTGAGCCGCTCACATTTGAAGGTAAATGCCTCTCTAAAATGGAGGAAAATATTCTTCATCAGCTTGATAAAGTTCGCCGAACCATCCGGCAATTTGACGGCGATATTGTTTTAACAGGTGTTCTTCCAACCATTCGGAAATCGGATCTCGATATCGAAAATCTTACGCCTTTGCCGAGATATAAAGCCCTTTGTGCAGCGATTAACAAACTTCGGGGTGATGAGTACGACCTTCGCATTCAGGGAATGGACGAGCTTTTGATGCGGTTTGATACGCCTTTGCTGGAAGCCTGCAACACCGGATTCCAGGTTCATATCCAAGTCACGCCGGAAGAATTTGTGAAGAAATATAATCTTGCCCAGGCCATCACAGGGCCCGTTCTGGCAAGTGCCGTAAATTCGCCTCTCCTCTTTGGGAAACGGCTCTGGGCAGAAACACGAGTTGCACTTTTCCATCAATCGGTGGATACCCGGAAAGTGGGCGATCACCTGAGGGAAAGCAGTCCACGGGTCACCTTTGGAAACGAGTGGCTGAAAGACAGTATCCTCGAAATTTACAAGGAAGATATTGCGCGATATCGCGTGATGCTCAGTTCGAACATCACCGAGGAAGTAGATGAAATTTTAGATAAGGGAGAAATTCCAAAACTGATGGCTCTCCAGGTTCATAACGGAACGGTGTACCGGTGGAATCGGCCGTGTTATGGCGTCAGTAATGGGGTTCCGCATTTACGAATTGAGAACAGGATTTTTCCCTCCGGTCCAACTGTGACAGATGAAATTGCAAATGCTTCATTCTGGCTGGGTTTGCTAAACGGTATGGATGAAGAGTACGAAGATATCACTGAAAGCCTGGATTTTGATGATGCACGAATGAATTTCTTTGCGGCATCCAAACTGGGTCTGGATACGAAATTTAAGTGGGTGAATGACAAGCGGTTCACGGCTGTGGATCTCATCACAAATGAGTTGCTGCCACTCGCCCGAAAAGGATTGGAAAAAGCAGGAGTTGATAAGGGAGATATTACCAGTTACCTCGATATTATTGAGGAACGGACGGAAGCCGCTCAAACCGGAAGCTATTGGATGGTGAAATCATACAACTCACTTACGAAAGATATCAGTCGTGAGCAGGCTTTGACGGCCGTAACCAATGCCATGATCAAAAATCAGAAAAAGGGAGAACCGGCCCATAAATGGGGGCTGGCAAAACTGGATGATATGGAAATGTGGCAGCCGTCCAGCCTGTTGGTGGAGGAATTCATGACGACCGATCTGTTTACCGTTCAGAAGGATGATATCATCGAGTTGGTAGCGAATCTGTTTGAATGGAGACGAATCCGGTATGTGCCTGTCGAGGACGACAGCAAGCATCTTGTGGGGCTGATAACCATGCGAATGATTTTCAGGGAGTTTAATGATATTCTGCATAACAAAGGCTCTTCAAGTAAATCGGTGGAAGAAATTATGATCAAAAATCCGATTACGATTCATCCCGAAGCATCCATTTTGGAAGCGATAGATATTATGGACGGCCAGCGGATCGGGTGCCTTCCGGTTGTAAAGAATAACCGGCTGGTGGGTATCATTACGGAACAAAACTATATGACCATTACTTCAAGATTGTTGAGACGTTTGCACAGTGATAATGACAAAAACAAGACGGACTCTGACAATCCGGAAAAGTAGGTAGGTTGGAGAAACTATGGGCCAGCAAAAACTCTCTATTGCCAAAGAACCGGAGTCCCGGAAGCTCTTCTTAAAACATCTTTTGCACGATGTTGAAGCGATTGATCAAATGCTTCAGAATGGCCAGATCGAATCCGGGATTAGCCGGATCGGGGCGGAACAGGAATTCTGCCTGGTGGATAAGTACTTCAAACCGTCCATGAATGCCCTGGAGATTTTAGAGAAAGTAGACGATCCTCATTTCACGCCGGAACTGGCAAAGTACAATTTGGAGATCAATTTGGATCCCATGGAATTGAAGGGAGATTGTTTTTCAAAAATGCAATCTCAACTCGTGAGTTTGCTGGGAAAGGCAGAAGATGCGGCAAACCGGCTTGACGAAAGAATCATCCTGACAGGTATTTTGCCGTCTATTGATTTTCGGGCCGTGCAAATGGAATACATGACTCCAAAACCGCGGTATGCCGCTCTCGCCGATATTATGTCGGAATTGCGGGGAGAGGATTTTGAATTGAATATCACAGGTGTGGATGAGTTAATTCTCACGCATAACAACATTCTCTTTGAAGCCTGCAACACCAGTTTTCAGTGCCACTACCAGGTTGAGCCGGATGAGTTTACAGATATGTATAATTGGGCACAAATGTTGTCGGGGCCGGTGTTGTCTGTAGCGTGTAATTCGCCGTTGCTGATCGGGAAACAACTCTGGGCTGAAACGCGAATTCCTCTCTTTCAACAAAGTATCGATACACGGGGAAAAGGATATCATTTGAGAGAACGGGAACAGCGTGTAACCTTTGGAAACCGGTGGATAAAAAGTGTCTCAGACGTTTATAAAAATGATATTGCCCGCCACACGCTTTTATTCCTCACCGATATTGAGCATGATTCATTGGATACGCTGAAGAATGGAAAGATCCCTAACCTGAAAGCCCTGCAACTCCATAACGGCACTGTTTATAAATGGAATCGGCCGTGCTATGGAGTTCTTGACGGTGTTCCGCATCTTCGTATCGAAAATCGCTATTTACCTTCGGGACCCACGGTTCAGGATGAGATCGCAAATTTTGCCTTTTGGATTGGGTTAATGTGCAACATTCCCGAGAAATACAAGAATATCTGGGAGCGCATCAATTTTGATGAAGTGAAGGAAAATTTCTACAAAGCTGCCATGTGGGGCATTCAAAGCGGAATGGTTTGGGATGGTAAATTAATGTCGGCAAGAAGACTGATTCTCGAAGTTTTAATTCCGATGGCAAGAGAAGGGCTCGAAAAGAAAGGAATCAATCAGAGTGATATCGACAAAAACCTGGATATCATTCGGGGGCGGGCAGAAAATCATGCTACAGGTTCCCGTTGGATTGTGGAGAGTTATCGAAAGTTGAGAGAAAATCTCACCAGGGAAGAATCCACGGTGGCCTTAACGGCAATTATGCATTACAGAAAACTGACAGGGAAACCTGTGCATGAATGGGGTGTGGCAAAAATCAGCGAAGCCGAAAAGCTGGAAATGCAGTATGATATTGTAAGTAATATCATGACTACAAATCTTGTTACGGTTCAGGAAAATGATATCGCCGAATTGGTTCTGAAAGTTATGGATTGGCGGAATATTCATCATTTGCCGGTGGAAGACAGCCATGGAAAACTAAAAGGAATTATTACAAAGAACCGGCTGGTTCGTTATCTTAACAACCCTGATAAAGACGGCCTCGCAACGGCGGCTGATGTGATGGACACCGACCCGGTTACCATCGGCCCGAATGACGATATCAAGTACGCCATGCTGTTAATGATTGATAAAGGAGTGAGTTGTCTTCCTGTGGTTGAAAAAAATGAATTGATTGGCATTATTACAGATAAGGATACACAGGATATCTGGAATAAGATGAAGAAGAATACGGATGCAAAAAACTGAGCCAAAGCAACAACAGGAAAAGAAAGTAGAAAGAATACGGTGGTCAAAGTCTGGTAATAAAAAGGGTCCTGTACTTGTCTTATTTGTTGGAATTCACGGAAATGAACCGGCCGGCATGTATGCGGTTGACCGGATAGCGAAGAGATTGTCAGGGGATGATGAGCCGATTAATGGCACTGTGTATGCGGTTACCGGGAATATTGAAGCGGTTAAACTTGGCATTCGTTTTCTGGATACAGATCTGAACCGGTTATGGGAGCGATTTAATACCAGCCAGGATTTTTCCATTCGGCGCGCAGAAAACAGGCCGGCGGAATATTTGGAAAGCCTTGAGATCAAAAAAACGGTGGATCACATTATTGATACCCACTCCGGCACCTCCAGTGATTTTGTATTTATTGATCTGCATACAACTTCTTCTCAAAGCTGCGGTTTTATTCTTTTGAATGACACTCTCGAAAACCGCGATTTAGCAAAAGGTTTTCCTGTGCCGCAAATTTTGGGGATTGAAGAAAATATCCAGGGAACACTTTTAAGCTATATCAATAATCTTGGGTTTAAAGCCATCGGGTTTGAAGCCGGTGCTCATAATGCAGAAGTATCTGTAATAAGGAGTGAAGCTTTTTTGTGGCTGGTTTTGGATAAACTTGGCATTTATGAATTGTCTGAGGAAAACAGAATCAGAAACAGAGAACTCTTAAAAACAGAAAATGGTGTTCCGGCAACCTATTATGAAATTGTTCATCATAAAATTGTAGATGATCCCCAGAGATTTGAGATGCTCGATGGATTTCAAAATTTTGACCAGATTGAAAAAGATATGCCCCTGGCTTATGAACACGGAAATTTGATCAAAGCTCCGAGATCAGGCAGAATTTTTATGCCGCTTTATCAAAAAGTTGGCAACGACGGATTTCTGATAGTCCGTAAAGTTTCTGCATTCTGGCTGACATTATCGGGGTATTTAAGAAAGAGCTTTTTTCATACATTATTAAAATACCTGCCGGGTGTTACTCAGGTTGGTGAACACAGTTATGAGGTGAACCTGAATGTAGCCCGTTTTCTTGTAAAAGATATTTTTCACCTGTTGGGATACAGGGTTACCCAAAAAGACGAGGATACATTAATTTGCTATCGCCGATGAATTTGGAATTAATTTTTTAACCAGTTTTTAAAACCTGAATGTTAGACTATCGTTTTGTAGACGGCACCCGCCTTACCTCGGTCATCGAGGCTCTTATTTTCTCAAGCCCGGAACCCATATCATGGGAAAAAATATCCGGTATTATCAAAGAGAGTGAAGAAGAGCTTGAACTGGATCAAAAAGTGATTCATAAAATTGTAGGCCAGCTCAATACCCGGTTTGAGGAGAACGACCTTTCCTTTCGGATTGAAGAAACCGGAGGTGGTTACACATTCGTAACGCAGCCGAGATATCATCCGTGGCTGAGTATCTTTCAGCATGAAAATGCCTACCGGAAACTTTCGCAGCCCGCCATCGAAACACTGGCGATTGTTGCGTATAGGCAGCCGATTACAAAACCGGAAGTAGACAGCATTCGTGGTGTGGATTCCGGGTATATCCTGCGGCAACTGCTTGAAAAAATGTTGATCAAGGTTTCAGGCCGTGCCGATTCTCCGGGTAAACCGTTGCTTTATAAAACCACTACCTATTTTCTGAAGCATTTTGGCATTAATTCGGTTGACGAGCTTCCAAAACCACGAGAGATTGACGAAATTTTGAAAGATGATGATATGGCTGAACATCGTCGTTTGCTTATGGAGCGGCAAATGGAACTCGAGGATGAAGAGGCCAGGGAAATTTTTGAAGGATTTGTTGAAGACAGAGAGGAAGGCAATGAGGAGAATACGGATTCCTCCGATACATAATTTTTAAACCTACCATAAACATGAACCTAATTCTTAATAATATGAAACAGAATCATATTCTTTTGATCACAACACTCCTGTTATCGGTTGTTCTAACGGCAAGCATTTCGATGATTGACGGTCTGGCAGGATCATGGGTTTTTAATGTAGAACAGACCATGCCGGAGTACAGCCAGGGAAAACTTGTATTTGAAGAATCTGAAGACGACGGTTTTACCGGCAAGATTGTTTTTGAAACTGGCAGAACCATTACCATGAACTCGGTAGAAGTAGAAGCAGATACCGTAACCTTTAAAGCTTACGTTGATGGCGGCCTGGTTACTACAGTTTGTACCCTGGAAGGGAATGAATTGAACGGATCTGTAAGAACACCGGAAGGTTCGCTGCCATTTTCTGCTACAAGGGAAGAATAAGTAGCCCAGCCGATTTATAAATCTGTCATTTTACGCCTCTTGAATAGTGTGTAAATAGTGTGTATTTTTATACACACTATAAAATGAAACTGAAGAGAATATTTTGTCAGATAAACGTTTAACTGCCTCCTTGTTTTGGGATAAGCTTGGAATAGGTATTTCCGGCGCTTGTGCCATTCATTGTTTATTGCTGCCTGTAATTGTCGCTGTACTTCCTTTATGGGGATTTGCATCGATACTGCACGATTGGCTTCACCCGATTTTCATCCTTTTAATTGCACCAACCATCTATTTTGCATCCAAACGAAGCCACTTTGACCGGAAAATTACGGGCACTCTTACTTCAGGATTTCTTTTAATTTTGATCGGTTGGGTGGCCGGCCATTTCTGGATCGGACTTTGGTTTGAGACAACACTTACCGTTTTGGGGAGCGCCGTTTTAATCACCGGACATTGGTTTAATTACCGACATCATCAATTATGTGATATAGAAAAGCATAATCATCATCCCGATATTTCCGATATTGAGGAAGAAAAACATCATTATCATGAAGCGTCTTAATTTTACACTCGACAATTCTACTGTTGATCTGCTGCAGGAGCTTGCGGATAAATTTTACAGCGGGAACAAATCACAGACAGTCAGAGCTGCGTTGGAAAGCCTGGCTTCGCACCAGGGGCACGATGGCTGGGTGATTACCGGGTACACGCCTCTCCGAATTGATCATGATGTGGCTTGCCATACCTGCGGAAATGAGCAGGCAGAAGGTAACGTACTTTTCAAACCTGTGTTTGAACGCGGCAACAGTCCAAAGGCGATTGAACATATTCCAAGTGAAGAGTGGGTGGAATGCCCGATGTGTGTGGAGAAATCGTCCTGATTTTTGATAACATAACAGCGGGCAGAAACAACCTTTTACATTTAGATAGTCATGTATTCCTTCGGTTTTTAAAGTTCCAATCTTGGAGCATGACTAAAACAACGGGTCTTTCCTGAGGATTTTTAGTAGAAGTTGGTAGAGATCTTTGTCCCGGTTATTGTATCGAAATTCGCACTCCTTTACATGATAACGGAAAGTTGAAGAATGCATTCCTTTAAATTTTGCCAGCCGTGATTTTGCATTTCCCCAGAAGCTCTCAATCCTGTTGAGTTTGGTTCGGTGTTTTAAAGAATCGGAGTTTTTTTCTCCCAAAAAATAGTGATTTCCATCATCAAGAGTGATAATCAAATCGTATCCTGATTGATTTAGAAAAGCTGGGTTATGTAAGCTATTTCCCTTAAATCCAACTCTCTTTGGGATGATTTCCGTATAAATTTTGGATTCAAGTTCTTTGATCAGAATGGAAAATTGGTCGGTGTCCTGAAGCTTATATTCAGGTATTTTTTGTTCGGTTAGGGGAGAGGATATTTCGGAATAACGAGTAATTTTTTTTCGAATTTCAGTTAGATACCGGTTTATGGTATTGCGATTTAAACCTGTTAGTTCAGCAATTTGTATAGCGGTTAAATCAATGGAAAAAAACCGTACAATTTCCCGGAATTTTGCTTCGCTAATTTTTGAACGATTTACGTACTTGTTTTTCATTAATAATCAGATATTTACCATGATTTATTTCTTTTGAAATAGTCATGTTCTATTCTTGCCTCTTTTTCTCGAAATGGAGAACCAAATATTTGAATAAAATAATTTTCTGTTTAGATTCAGTCTAAATAAATTTAGACCCTTATTTAACTACAGAACAAATAAAACGCAACTGATTTTTCATGCGAACATTTTTCCTCGTCATCATAATGATGATACTTTTTACCGGCTCAGCGGGGGCACAAATCATTCGGGGGATTGTCGTAAATAAAGACAAGGAACCTATTGAAGATGTACACATACAGGTAAGAGATCTAGAAATAACCACCGTCAGTAATACTGATGGTTTTTTTGAGATAAGCTTAAACAATAAAGCGGCGGGGAGTGAAAAAATCACCCTGATAACTTCCCGCGTTGGCTATGAATCTGCAAAGCATACATATCAACTCAGTGAAATTGAGGGCGAAACGATTTCACTTGAAATGAGGCCTTCTATTTATGAATCTGAAACGGTTGTGGTAACAGCGACCCGAACGCAGCGCGATATTGAAGAGGTTACAATCCCTGTTACTGTTGTCCCTGATCGGCAAATTCAGTCATCCGGCAGCTTGCGGCTGAGTGATATTTTAGGTGAACAAACAGGTTTACAAGTGGTTAACGATCATGGTACCGGAATCCAGGTGCAGGGTTTTGCATCAGATTACACACTTATCATGATTGACGGAAACCCGGTCATTGGAAGAACAGCCGGAACCCTGGACCTGACGAGAATTTCAGTCAGGAATGTGAAACAGATTGAAATTGTGAAGGGCCCCTCGTCTGCACTTTGGGGAAGTGATGCACTGGCTGGTGTCATTAATATTATTACAGAAAACAGCGCCGCTCCTTTTTCAGCGGGCCTCACGTCGCGTTATGGCGAAAATAATACCCTCGATTTAAGCGGAGATGTGAGCTTTAACACATCGCAATGGCAAAATGATTTATTCATCAACAGAAACAGCTCTGGCGGCTATAGCCTGAATCCGAATTCCATTTCCCAAACCGTTCCCGAATTTGAAAACTATACATTTAGTTACAATACGGATCTGGAAATTTCGGACAGGCTTATTCTTGATGCCTCTGCACGGTATTTCACAGAAACCCAGGACAATCTGAGTTCTATTAGCTCATCCGATGGCGATCAGCAAATACTGGATTCATATGCATCCCAGGATGATTTTGTAGCAAAACCCACGCTGACCTACACTCCGGTTGACCGCTTAAACTTTGACCTGAGCTGGATGACCAGTTTCTATAAAACCGTGACGGATCTGACATTCCGGGAATCGGGAGAGGTTTATGAATACACGGAGTTCAACCAATATTACAACAAGCCGGAATTGCAGGCGACTTACCGATGGACGGAGCAACACCATTCTGTACTTGGAACCGGCGTGGTTTTAGAGAGGCTGGACGCGGAGAGATATCCCAGCCAACCGAATTTTACGACTCAATTTGTATTTCTTCAGCATAGCTGGATTCCGACTCAAAAATTTGAAGTAACAGGTGGCTTTCGGTTTGATTCTCACAGTGAATACAGTTCACAGATTAGTCCGAAATTTTCAGCCCGGTTTAATCTGACGGACCGGATTCAGCTTCGTGGCTCCATCGGAAGAGGTTTTAAAGCTCCTGAATTTCGGCAGCTCTTCCTCGATTTTACCAATCCTACAGCCGGTTACAGCGTATTCGGATCAAGCACGGTTACAGAAGGAATTGAGCAATTGCAAAGTGAAGGAAACATCGCCCAGATTTTGATTCCGCTGAGTAATCTGGAGGAAATCAAAGCAGAGTCATCGTGGGCGGCCAACTTTGGTGTAGATCTGGATGTGACCGAACGCATCCGGTGGCGCATCAACCTTTTCAGAAATAATGTAACCGATTTAATTGAAACCTCCCCGATTGCGCGGAAAACCAATGGACAGTCAGTCTTTAGCTATTTCAATCTGCATGATGTGTACACACAGGGGATTGAGACAGAAGTTCGATGGACGTTGAATCCAAATTTCCAGGCATCTGTAGGATATCAATTCCTGGATGCCAGACGCCTGTTTGAAGAAGAACGAACGGTACAGGATGAACAGGGAGAAGTGGTTACACGAACATTTTCTTCCTATGAACCGATGTTCAACAGATCTAAACATTCCGGCAATGTGAAGCTTTTCTATGATAATGAAGCCGGATGGGGAGCGAGTTTACGCGGAATTTTCCGGGGCCAATACGGACTGTATGACAGCAACGGAAACAGCTATGTAGATGGCGGTGAATACGAAGATTCCTATATGCTTTGGAATGCATCGGCTTCAAAAAGGTTGTTCGAAAAATTCACCCTTCAGGCGGGCGTAGATAACCTGCTCGATCATACCGACGTCAACACACCAAATCTTCCCGGTCGATTGTGGTATCTGCAAGCCTCTGTCCGATTCTAAACCATTTTTCAGTAATACACAAAATCATATCACTAAAACAAATCACGCAAATAAACAGATGATTCAATCAATACAAACCAAACATTCATTTTTACTTTCCTTGTTAACCGTTTTTGGGCTGCTTTTCTTCAGCTCTTGCGATGACAATGGGAGCGGCTCCGACGAACCAGAACCGGAAGTTGAAGCAAATACTGTAGAAGATCTTAATGCAGATGGTCAATATGCTTTTTTCAGTCTCAGAACCGGCGAGATTGTAGATTCCGCTGACTCAGCCTCAACGGAATGGGATCTTGCATTTAATGCTACAACCATTCTAACAAATAGTGGTATAAGTGGACCGGGTTCAGGAGGAGCCATTGTTCTTGATGCATCATTCAATAGCGTTGCTATTGCACCCGCAGAGGGATATAATATTGATGAAGCAGAAATACTTGCAATACCTACCGGCACTGATAATGGGTGGTACCATTACACTGGCTTTGAAGGAACTCCTCCCCATGGAATTATTCCTTTACCTGACAAGACTATTGTAGTGAGGACTGCGGATGGCAATCATTACGCTAAAGTACAAATCCTAAGTTACTACAAGGGTAATCCCGACGTTACTAGCGAAGATTTTAATGATGAGGATAACCCCGGTAGACATTATACATTTGAATACACCATCCAACTCCAAGAAGGGGTAAGAGACTTAGAATAATTTATCCAACCCACGAGACCAGCTTCGATTTTATTCTTCCATCATTAGAAAATTGAGGCTGGTCTTTTCTTTTTTAATGAATGATACACATCCATGAATACTACAGTAGAAGAACGTTCCACATCCAATAATCTAAAAGAACGCTGGGACCAGCTAAAGGCAGATAATCCCAGGCTTAGAACCAAAAATGCGGCAGATGAACTGGGCGTTTCAGAAGCCGAGCTGGTTGCTTCTATTTGCGATGGCAAAACGGTAATCCGGCTGAAGCCTGATTGGGAGGAAATTCTTAAAGCTGTTGAATCACTGGGCGAAGTGATGGCTTTAACCCGGAACGAATCTGCGGTTCACGAAAAAACCGGAACCTATCAGAATATCTCATTTTCCGGCCACGTAGGATTGGTTTTGGATGAACAGATTGATCTTCGAGTATTTCACAAACGCTGGGGATTTGGGTTTGCTGTTCCGGTAGAAAATCCGAGGGGAACACTTTACAGCCTCCAGTTTTTTGATAAGGCGGGAACAGCTGTTCACAAGATTTATCTCAAAGAACCGGAAAGGCAGCATCTCTATCAGGCTATTGTTGAGGAATTTCGATCAGAAGATCAGTCATCAGCCATCGAGATCTCGGAGACAATCAAAAAAGATAAAACTATTTCTGCAGAAGATGTAAATAAAGAAGAATTCCTTGGTAAATGGTCGGAACTGAAAGATACTCATGATTTTTATCCACTTTTGCGAAAGTATAAAGTAGACCGAACAGATGCCCTGAAGTTGGCTGACCAGAAATTTACCTGGAAGCTTTCGAATGATGCGACACAGAAAATGCTGAATCTCGCCTCACAAAACGAAGTGCCCATTATGGTATTTGTCAGCAGTCCGGGAATGATTCAAATTCACAGTGGCCCGGTCAACCGGATAAAAGTGATGGACAACTGGTTGAATGTTCTTGATCCCGGTTTTAATCTCCACCTTCGGGAAGATCATATCGCCGAATCCTTCATTGTGGAGAAACCAACGGAAGATGGAATTGTGACTTCTCTGGAAATTTTTGATGAAGAGGGAAATGCCATCACCACATTTTTTGGAGCACGCAAACCGGGGAAACCCGAACTGGATTCCTGGAGAGCGATCACAAATCAACTGAAGCAAATGGAGGTTGGGGTATGATGAGGTTTTTAAAACTCAACGCAACTGACGGGTTCATTGTTAAGATAGTTGCTTTTCTTTTGATGCTGGTATTAGCCGTTCCGGTAGCAAATGCTCAGCAAACTATTACCGGGTCAGACGGAGTGGAAGTCACGATTGAGGATCTGTCACGGGTGATTTCCATTGGCAGCGCGGTGACGGAAACTATTTTTGCTCTTGATGCCACGAAAAATCTTATCGCCGTGGATGAATCGAGCACATATCCGACAGAAACAGAGAATTACACCAAAGTTTCCTTTACAAGAAATCTTTCGGCAGAGGGGCTGCTTTCTGTATCTCCAACAGTAATTTTGGCAAGTGCCGCTGCAGGACCAGAATCAGTTATTCAACAAATCAGAAGTACCGGCATTCCCTTTTTAAAATTGACGGCTGACGAAACGATTGAGGGAGCTTTCGAGCGGATTGAACAGCTTGGTAAAATCTTTGGAAAAGAAGAAGCCGCCGGCCAGATCATTCAAAATATTCAAAAAGATTTGGATGTAGCCGCTGCAGCCAGAGAACGAATGCCGGAAAAGCCCAAGGTTCTTTTCATCTATGCTCGAGGCGCTAACATGTTGATGGTTGCAGGGAATAACAACTCTGCAAAAACCATGATTGAACTTGCCGGAGGCGTGAATGCATTCGACTCTTTTGATGGGTACAAGCCTCTTACAGCAGAAGCTGTGGTGGAGGCGAACCCGGATGCAATTTTAATGATGAATGCCGGAATTGAAAGTGTAGGCGGTAAACAAGGTGTTTTAAAGGCTCCGGGAATCAGCTTAACCAATGCCGCCAGGAATGATCGAATTTATTCGATGGAAGGGATTTATCTTCTGAATTTTGGTCCGCGGGTGGGTCAGGCCGCACTCGATTTGATGGAAATGTTACATCCTGGAATTGAACTGACTGAGAATTTTTAAGATTAAAGGAATTCTTTTTCAAAAGTTGAAACTCAACCAGGTTGATTCAAAGGAGATAATTTGTCAACTCTTCCTAAAATCGAACCTTCTCTTTTTGCAGAGAATCCTATGAATTTTTGAAATGAGCACAATAACCCAATATTTGTCCATCTGGAAATCGGCACCACGATTTCGGCTATCGATTCTCGTGATATCCGGTCTGACCATTTTCTTACTATGGATGATTGTAATATCCGTTGGAATTGGAGCGGTTTCCATTTCACCGTTACAGGTATTGGCGATTCTTCTCGATCAAATCGGTATATCAACAAGTTGGTCATTTGAAGCTGTTCAACAGGCTATTCTTCTGAATATTCGCTTACCCCGCATTATCCTGGCCGTATTAATCGGCGCGGCACTTGCTGTTTCAGGAGCTTCCATGCAGGGACTTTTTCGAAATCCATTGGCCGATCCGGGATTGATTGGCGTGTCCAGCGGTGCCGCACTGGCAACAGCAGTAGCTATGGTGATTTTGAGTTCCATAACCTCGCCTGTTATAGATTTTCTGGGAACCGCTCTGCTGCCTCTTGCCGCATTTGTGGGAGGAACTACTGCCACAATTATGGTTTACCAGCTTTCAACAAAAAATGGAAAAACCAATGTGGCCACCATGCTCCTGGCAGGAATTGCTATCAATGCGATGGCAAATGCCATGATCGGTTTCATGATTTTTTTGGCGAATGACGACCAGCTCCGCGACCTAACTTTCTGGACCCTCGGCAGCCTTGGCGGAGCCATGTGGAGTTCCGTTTGGGTGATACTTCCATTCCTGGTGGCAGCCATGATATTTTTGCCGCGGCTATCCAGAGGATTGAACGCAATACTTCTTGGTGAATCCGAAGCAAAACACCTTGGTGTGAGAGTTGAGCGTTTGAAGAAAATGATTATCGTCTTTGTGGGATTGGTTGTTGGAGCCGCAGTTTCTGTGAGCGGTGTGATCGGTTTTGTGGGACTTGTAGTGCCACACATTTTGAGATTGTGGATCGGTCCTGACCATCGCTTTTTGATTCCCGGATCGGCCATTTTGGGCGGACTGCTTTTGTTAAGCTCAGATTTACTCGCCCGAACCATTGTAGCCCCGGCAGAGCTGCCCATAGGCGTAATTACGGCATTTATTGGAGCACCATTTTTTCTGTGGCTATTACTAAGAAACAGAGAATTCGGAGGCTATTTATAATGCCACTTTTTACTTTTGTCTTTTCACTTTTTCCGTAGATATGATTGAAGCAAAAAACATAACTGTTCAGATTGGCGACAAAAAACTGGTTCGTGATGTTTCCATGAATATCGAACCGGGTAAATTTTCTGTGATTCTTGGCAAGAACGGCGCGGGAAAATCCACATTCCTGAAAACGCTCACAGGAGATATGAAACCCACTTCCGGAGAGATTTTAATTGAGGGAAGAAGCTTATCAACCATTTCTCACGGTCACCTTGCCAGAAAACGTGCCGTTATGATGCAAAACGCGAATCTGTCGTTTTCTTTTACATCTCTTGAAGTGGTTTTGATGGGACGAACCCCGCACTCACGGGGATTTGAAACGCCGCGCGATCAGCGAATTGCAAGGGAGTGCATGAAACAAGCCGGTGTCGATCACTTGATGAATCGCAGTTTTCCAACGCTTTCGGGGGGAGAAAAACAGCGTGTTCAGTTTGCCCGGATGCTGGCCCAGCTTTGGGATCGAATTGAAGAAAAACGCCCTTGCTGCCTGATCCTCGATGAACCTCTCTCCAATCTCGATCTTGCTTACCAGCACACCATCATGCATCTGGTAAAACGTCTTTCCCGAAAAAATGTGGCTGTCCTGATGATTCTCCATGATCTGAATCTCGCTGCCCAATATGCCGATGAAATCAATATTATGAAAGAAGGGCGAAGTTTTGCCCTCGGAACGCCCAACGATGTTTTCAAGCGCGAAATCATCGAAATGGCGTTTGATTGCCCCGTTCACATCATGCAACATCCACATTATCAATGTCCGCTGGTAATTGCTGCAAAACGGGATGAGAAATCGTTTTTGAGCGTTGTATAAGATCTTCCGGATAATTCTTATTTATCATTTCTTCTAAGGACTTGTTTTGGTAATCAATTTCAATTATCTAAACTACACAAACATGTAGTGTTGGGATGGTGAATGATTGCCATTTTAAGCGAAAAAGATCATGGTAGAAACATTGGAAGATCAAAAACTCATTCGCGTCGTCATTATAGAGGATAATCAATATATCCGGGAGGGATGGACTACAATTTTGGATAGCGACCCGGAAGTGGTTGTTAAAAGTACCTATCGAAGCTGCGAAGACGCTCTGGAATCCGAAGATATAGAATGGTGTGATATTATTTTGCTGGATATTCAACTTCCGGGAATTTTGGGAACCGAAGGTGTTGAAAAGTTTTTAGAGATAAATCCAGGTTTGGCCATCATCATGATTTCGGTCATGGAAGATTCTCAGCACATCTTTGAGGCTCTTCAAAACGGTGCGATTGGTTACCTGATAAAAAAAGTGGGGCCGGATGAATTGGTAAGGGCTGTAAAAGATGCGTATGAAGGCGGCTCGCCCATGTCGCCGGTTATTGCCCGGAAGGTGATTGCTTCTATGCAAACGCAACCCAAAAAGAGAGATCACAAACTTGACCTGACAGATCGCGAAAAAGAAGTTTTAAAACTTCTCGCAGAAGGACATTCCTACCAGGCTATAGCAGACGAGATTTATTTATCTGTAGATGGCGTCGGATATCATATCCGCAATATTTACAGGAAGCTGCAGGTTAACAGCAAAGCCGAGGCTGTGGCAAAAGGCATCTCAAGCGGCTTGATAAAAATGGCCAATTCCTAGACGTAGAAATTTTCTGAATTTTTTCTTTTTAAGTTGCAGAAAATTATAGAGATTTTTAATAGAGATAGTTGGCTTAATACAACCTATAACGAACGAAAAAAGGACTATATAATGGCTTATACTGTAAAACAGGTAATAAATAATACAGACGCACAACTGGATGTTATTGACGCGGCAAAAAAAACGATTGAACCGATCTCTCCGCATTCAATGAAACCACTCATCAATGAAAATTTACTTGACCTGACATTTGTCTCAAAAACATCAAGCCCAATCTTTATTAGAATTACATCAATTACAGGAGATGGTGATGATGTGGATGGGGATGTTGGAGATGGAGATGACCCGGTTTTAGTAGAAGTAGGAGACCCGGAAGAAGAGGAAGATCTCAAAATTTAATTTTCTAAAATGGTCAGGTGGATAAGCGTTGCTCTGCTTACTCTTCTTTATCCTTCAATAATTTTGGGGCAGGGTGTACCTCTTATCCACCATTATAGCTCAGAAGTCATCCAGTCTCATCCTCAAATTTGGGCTGTTACTCAGGATGACTCAGGGTATCTGTATTTCGGAAGTCAGGCAGAAGTTGTTCTTAAATTTAACAGTATAAATTGGGGGCGGTTTAAATATAAGCCGGATGTAGGGGCTATTCGGTCCCTTCAGATATTTAATTCAAAAATTCATTGGGGCGGAGTGGGAAATCTGGGATATCTGGAGAGTGACTCACTTAATGACTTTACTCTTGTTTCCCTGAAAAACCGAATGGATTCTACATATCGTTCATTTACAGATGTTTGGCAAATGGTAGAGTTGGAAGATAAGCTGTACCATCGTACAACAAATGCAATTTTGGTTTTAGAACAAGATACAATAAGAGTTCTTGAAAATGACGAGAGATTCAGAGGGATATTTAAGGTGGGGAATGAACTCTGGGCGCAAATAGAAAACATTGGATTGAACCGTCTTGAGAATAATGAATGGGTACCCATCCGGGGAACAGAACCATTTATTGATGACCGGCTGATCGCTATACTTTCTTATTCTGATTATGATCTATTGATTTACAGAAACCACGGATTTGTAAAGTACGAAGGTGGGCAGTTTACCAATATACCCACAGAGGCTGAAGAATATTTTCAGGATCATTCGCTCTACAGGGCCATTGCCATTAATGAAACGGAAATTGCCTTGGCATTTTTGAATGGGGGGATTTTGGTGATGGGAAACGATGGTACAGTAAAAAATATCCTGACCGAGGAAAATGGGCTTCCTACCAATGTAATTTATGATATTTTTACGGATCAGGAAGGAACCCTCTGGGCAACGTCTTCGGATGGAGTTATAAAAATTCTGATCGAAAATCCGGTTACCTTGATTCAAGAACAACAGGGCCTTGACGGCAGTGTAAAGTTTGTAGAACCTATAAATGATGTGGTTTATATAGGATCGAGTCATGGATTGTTTCTTCTTGAAAATGGAAATGAAATTCGAAAACATGCAGGGACTGATGGATTTGTATATGATGGGATCCAACTAAACGATACTCTCTATGTATCTTTCCCCGCCGGGCTTTTTCGAATATTTGGGAATGAGTTTGAAAACGTATTTAAAGATGGTAGCTACAGGAAACTGGAAATTTCTCAAGATATTAAAAATACTTTTTTCGGTGCTTTCCCAAATTCCATCGAGAAAATAACCACCCAAGATGGATCCGTTGAGCGTTTTGAAGTGTTACGCAGTGATTCAGAAATCCGTCAGTTTTATGTAGGGGTTGATGGGCTATGGGTTGTTACCTATCAAAATGAAGTTCTGTTCAACGCTTTTGAGGGAAATCAGCAAAAAAAATATATACCCGATATCAAGGGTGAATATACCACAATTAGAAACATTTCTTTGATTAATGAGAAGGTAAGTTTGGCTACAGATGGTGGATTGTATACTTATGATGAACAATCAGATTCCTTTCTGCCAGATTCCACATTTAGTTTGTACAAACCTCCTTCCGGTAATTCGAGCATTGTCACTTCTCAGGTTTTTCAATTTGAACAGTGCTCAGAGAGTGAGATTTGGTTTTTAAGCGGCCAAAAACTCAAAAGGACTCTTCGAAAAAATAATTCCTGGGAGATTTATGAAAGTCCATATAACCTCATTGGAAAGGAAGGTACAATACAGGAAATTCATTGCAATCCGGACGGCAGCATGTGGTTTGGTGGCACGGACGGGCTCTTTCATTTATCCGATCCGGATTGGACGTATGATCATAATTTTAACACCAATATTACCGGTGTATTGATGCAAAATGATTCGTTGATCTACGGAGGGCACGGAGATCTGTCAGAACCACCGGAGTTTAGTTTCGAGGATAATGATCTTCGATTCAGGTATGCCGCCGCCAGTTACATCGAACCTGAAGCCAATATGTATCGTGTTCGCCTGCGGGGCTATGATGACGGTTGGAGCAGTTGGTCGGAGGAAAACCAGAAAGATTATACGTTTATTCCCGAAGGAACCTACACGTTTGAAGTTCAGGGGCGTAATGTCTATGAAAAAGAGGGAAGTATCGACTCGTATACATTCATCATTCTGCCCCCTTGGTATCGAACCATTTGGGCCTATTTAGGATATTTGTTGATCGCCGCCGGTATGATTTATGGTGGATATCGTTTGCGGCTCAATTCCATTTTAAAAGAACATCGCATACGTGATGGCATTGCACGCGATTTACACGATGAGTTAAGCTCTACTCTCAGTAGTATCAACTTTTTTGCGGAGGCCATTAATTCGCGGAAACTTGGTGAGAAAGAGAGCAACCGGTTTCTTTCGCTCATCGATAAATCCTCGCGGGAAGCTAAAGAAAAGGTTAGTGATATTGTTTGGGTAATCCACTCCGAGAACGATGACTGGCAAAATCTCTTCCTGCGATGTAAGAGGTTCGCAGCCGATATGCTCGATTCCAGGGGAGTGAAGCACAATTTCACCGTGGAAGGATCATTTACAGGAAGGCCCACCATCACCGAGCGTAAAAATATTTGGCTTATTTTCCGGGAAATTCTCACCAATATTGCTCGTCATGCAGAACCGTCCCACGTCGACATCCAATTTAGCCTGAATTCAAAAGATTTGAATATCCAAATTGAAGATGACGGGAAGGGTTTCGATCAGGCAAAAGTGAGAGCTGACGGATATGGTGTTCAAAATATCAAAGAGAGAGTTGAGCAGTTGAATGGAACATATAATCTGAAGAGTACACCGGGCGAGGGAACGGGCTGGAATTTAGATATTCCGTTAGGTTAAAAAACTATTCTTATTCGACTGAAATTCTATTTTTGCCCCACATTAAATCGGTTTTGATCTGCTACCTACACGAAAACTGCATGGATATGTAGTGATTGTACGCAGATCTGCAAGTAAGTTAAGAGAGGGTACAAAACAATGGGATAGCATCTTTCTTAACCGTTGTAAAAATTAAGTAAAACCGATGAAGAAATTCTTTCAAGATCTGCATGAACAAACGTCCTTAAAATGGATGGGTTTTATTCTGTGTATTTGTTGTTTCATTATTGCCCGTGGGGAGTTGACAGCACAGGCCAATGAACGAATCAGTTTTGATGAGTATCCGCATGCAATCATTTTAACACCGGTTCGATTGGCCGGAGAAGTTTCTAAAGGGGATACATCCAGACAGAATTTTGAGATGTCGAGTTGCAACTGTATTCAAAAAGAGTATCAGAGAGAAACCGAAAAGACGTCATCCGGGAATGGTTTGGCTTGGGGAAAAATTTCGAAAGTCCTTCCAAAATGAGAAAACTACATGGTTATGTAGTGAGTTTCCCTGCGAATTGGGTTAATCTTAACACAGAGGATAAAGCTTAAGCTTTACCAACATAGGAGGTTGAGTTATAGGTTTTGAGCACACCTATATATGAAGCTTAAGTGATAAGTCCTTTATAGAGTAACTGTTTAACAGTTATAAAAGTTGGGTACTCTTATTGGATTCTTGCTGATCACTGGTAAGGTATCCAACGGCTCTATCACTCTGTCATATATGATATTAGAGGGAGACGAGAAATGCGGCAGCACCTGATTGAGCACCAGGATGCTGCCGCTATTTTTTTGGCAGTTGCGGTAACCTTTCTTCAAATCAATCCGTAGATTATAATTGTTTACGAGATTTAATTTCTAATAACCTTACATCACATTCCGATGAATCCTCGATCCTTTCTCTTGATTCTATTAAGTTTTTTATTCGTTAACACAGCTTTTTCCTTCCAAAACAATACTCCCTTCTTTACAACTCATCCCACGTTAACACCGGATGGCCAAACGATAATTTTCAATTACGAAAGTGATTTGTGGCAAGTACCTGCCGCAGGCGGAACAGCTATTCGGTTAACGGCGATGGATGGAGAAGAAACGAGACCTGCCGTTTCACCGGATGGAAAGTGGATTGCATTTTCATCCAATCAATATGGAAATCATGATGTATATATTATGGCCATTGATGGAGGAGAAGTACGGCAATTGACCTGGCACCAATCTACGGATGAAGTAGAAGGATGGTCGTGGGATTCGGAGAAAATCTATTTCACGTCCGATCGCGAAAACCGGTTTAGTAGTTGGGAAGTTTCACGGGGTGGAGGAACTCCATCACGATTGTTCAGGAATTATCACAATAACGACCATAATCTGGCAGCACATCCGGATGGTCGTCTCTTCTTTAACACTTCGTGGGAGAGTAAATCTCAGGATCACAGAAAACGGTATCGGGGTGCATTTGCCCCGCAAATTCGAACATATAATCCCGAGACCGGTGAGTATGAAGTTCTAACGGACTTCACCGGCAAAGATATGTGGCCAACAATTGACCAAAATGGTACTGTCTTTTTTATATCAGATGAATTGAACGGAGAGTATAATCTTTACCGGTTTAACATGGGAGTAAAAGAGAATCTGACTGATTTTTCATCCTCCATAAAATTTCCAAAAGTAAGTGCAAATGGTAGAAAAGTAGTATTTGAGCGGGATTACCAGGTATGGTTGTATGATGTACAGTCGGGAGAATCTCAAAAAGTACCGATCTCCGTGTATGGAAATTCAACCCTTGCAAAAGAACAGGATTTCAAAGTTCAGGGAAATATTACCTCGTTTAATGTATCACCCGATAAAAAGAAGCTCGTTTTTTCATCCCGCGGCGAGCTGTTCATTTCAGATGCGGAGGGCAAATTTGTTCGCCAGCTTCCTACCAGTTCGGACGGCCGGGTAATGGAAACCCTTTGGCTGGATGACAACAAAACCATCCTTTTCAATCAAACCAAAGATGGATATCAAAACCTGTACACAATCTCTGCCGATGGCTCATCCAGAGAAAAGAAGTTAACGGATGAGAACCAGAATAACCGCGCGATTTCACTAAACAGTGACCGTTCGAAAGCAGTTTATCTAAGCGGACGGGGCGAAGTTGTGGTGATGGATCTTGAGGATTTTGAAAGTGAAGTTGTCGTGGAAGATGAAATATGGGATCTCTTTTCGTCAACACCATCCTTTTCACCGAATGATGAATATATCCTTTTCACGGCTTTCCGAAATTTTGAGCAAAATATTTATGTGCATCATCTTGATAATGGTGTCACCACAGCAATTACGAATACGTTTGTATCGGAAACAAATCCATACTGGTCGCCCGATGGAAAATACATCTACTTTCAAACCAATCGTACGGAGCCGTCTTATCCCTATGGAATGCAGGAGCCGGACCTTTATCGGGTAGCTCTGGATGTCATCAAACCAGATTTTCGTTCTGATAAAGTTGACGAACTTTTTGAAGAAGAGGATGAATCCGATTCGGATGATGAGAATGGTGATGAAGATTCAGAAGAAGAACCTGTTGAAATTACCATTCGGGAAGATGGTTTAAGCGAACGCTGGGAAAGAATTGGGCCAACTTTTGGATCTCAAATGGCTCCATATGTTTTCGAAAAGGATGATAAAACGTATGTGTTATTTCGATCGAATCACGATGAGGGCGAATACAACTGGTGGAAAACCGTGTACGAACCGTTTGAATCTCCTAAAACAGAAAAAATCGACGGAACCCAAATGGGTAGTAGTGGAATTTTAGAAGTGGACGGTTCACATTGGCTCATTCTGAACGGTGATATTCATACACTGAATATTGAATCCGGCAAGATTGAGAAGGTTGAGATGAATTACACATTCCGGCGCAATCTCCGGGAAGAGTTCAACCAGATGTTTGATGAAATGTGGGCAAATTTGGAAGCTAATTTCTACAGCAGCGATTTTCATGGCGAAAATTGGGAATCTGTCCGCGAGTATTATCACCAATTTTTGCCGAATGTGCGGTCGAGGAGTAATCTCCGAACACTGATGAATGATATGCTCGGAGAGTTGAATTCGTCTCATACCGGTTTTTATTCGTCGGGAGATGAAGAAGACGTTTATCACGGAAGCACAACTCTGGCAACCGGAATCCTTTTTGAGAAAGAGAATCCATATGTGGTTGAACGGGTTGTACATGAAAGTCCGGTGTATCAAACCGGCGCAGATATTCAGCCGGGTGATCGATTAATTCAAGTAAATGGCAGAGCTGTGGAGACGGATCAAAACAGGGAGATGTATTTTAATCATCCGTCAATGGATGAGGAATTGGTTTTGACTTTCCGGCGAGGTTCTGATGAACATGATGTTAAGCTAAAACCTGAATCCTACTGGGCCATCAAAAATAACCTGTATGATGAATGGATGGATGAGCGCCAGCAAATTGTAGATGAAAGTACCGACAAAAGAGTCGCATATGTTCACATGAAAAATATGGGCGGTGGCGAGCTCGAGCATTTTGAGGAACAAATGGTTTCCGAGGGACAGCAACGAGACGCCCTCATTCTTGATTTGCGATACAACACCGGCGGAAATGTACATGATGAGGTCCTCCGGTTTTTAACCAGCAAACCATATATGCAGTGGGGATATCGCGAAGGGGAATTAACCACACAGTCCAATTTTACGCCGGCTGCAAAGCCAATTGTGCTTCTGATTAATGAGCAATCGTTGAGCGATGCTGAAGTGACGGCCGGTGGATTTAAGGAACTCGGATTAGGTACCATCATCGGTACAGAAACCTATCGCTGGATTATTTTTACGTCAGGAAAAGGTTTGGTGGATGGCTCGTTTTACCGATTGCCATCATGGGGCATTTATACTTTGGATGGCGATAATCTTGAAAAAACGGGAGTCTCTCCGGATATCTATATAGAAAATACATTTAAGGACAGGCTTGAGGAGAAGGATCCGCAGCTTCAGAGAGCCATTCAGCACATCCTTCAGCAGTTGGAAAATTAACCTGACTGGCAGGAAGAGTGGAATTAGGTTTTTTTATAAATAGAAGGATCAGGCATGTGATTCCCAAAGGAAACAAACCGATTGCAAGCTAAAAAGCTCAGTTCGATGATTTCCATTATCCTGGTGTTGACGAATCTCTTAAGATAATGGAATGAATAAAAGTAACCTACTCAGCAGAGAGCTCCTTACTATCCGCACTAATTTTAAACAAACTAACCGCAATGTGCTTCAATCTGTTGGGAAAGAATAAGGCATGGAAAATTAATAGTAGCAGACACTCCGGATTTGTGAAGGAGGCCAAAATAATAAGGGAAACCGGTAAAAAAACCTGGTAATAGTCCGTCATGAGTATATACCAGTTGTCGGAGTGGGATACGAATAAGGTTATCTCATTATCTAATCTATGGTAGATAACAAGAAGAATGAAGTACCCGGCCAAAGCTATAATTGGCAGAAGGCTTTTTACTAAAAAAAGAATAACAGCCAGTGCCGAAAGTTCAATAATAATGATGACTGATCCCAAAGATGTGGTTTGAGAAGCCACGGCATTTACAGCAAACGTCTTTAAACCTACCGATACATCGTTATGTTTATCCTGGAATTGGTGCCATAAAATTCCCCGCAAACCATATGCAAATGACCAAATTCCAAATATTGAAAGTAAGGTTATATTTATTTGTAAATTAGCTAAAGAGTAAACGGATGAAACAAAGAATAAGGTTGGAAATAAATGAGAACCACTCGCATCTGCAATGACTCCAAAAACAGATCTGTTTTTTAACCGGAATGGCGGGAGTGAATAGAGGCTAAAACATACTATAGCTCCTAAGGCAAAAAGAGAAGATAGAGTGCCAATGCCAGAAACGTAAATAAGGAAAAAACTGAGGATAAGTGAAACTATGATCAGTACCAGTCGGTTGGGGTGCGAAATAGCAGTCAGCCTGTTTCTTTTGCCAGCTATTTTATCCTCTTCCAAATCGGCATAATCATTGATTACACTTACGTAGATTGCCACCACTAAGAAAATTCCAATCAAAAAGAGTAAATGTGGCAATATTGTAAAAAGATCAACTCCTATAATAGTGACTGTGGCATATACCGCTGTTAGCAGCGGAGTGAGTTTCGGTTCCCACCAGTCATTAGCCCTGAAGAATTTATATAATTTCACTTCTATTTTTTGTTTAGGGAAGGGGATACCAAACGGGTAGTATATTTATAGAGTTGCTCGTAAAAGATTTGGGTAGTACAAAGAGGATACTCTTCTAAAGCTTGTTTGAAAAATTTGATGCTATTTTTGTACTTAGAATTCTTGAAAAAATTCATTTTTGCGCTCATCAAAAGGCTTTTGATGTATTTTTTTTCAAGATTTGCTAACTCTTCAGGCGATAAGTTTTTTTTATGGCGTTTAATGAGGCGATGAACATCATCCACCCAGAGCAGTTTATATACTTCCAGAGGGTCTCTGCCGTCAACAATATTGTTGTAATTAATGAATTTATTCCACAGAAGTTGAGTAGTGAAAGCAGCGGTTACATTTTTGCGGAGAATAATATCCAGCAGCATACACCAATCATCACCAATACTCATTTCTTCATTCCAACCGTCCTCAAGCAGTGATGCCCGTAAAACAAGAGAAGATGAAGGAGATGGGCAACCATCCGTATAAATCTTACGGATCTTTTTTCGATCTAAAAAAATCCAGGATTCTTCGGTTTCAGATTTAGGTAAAAAGGGTTCAAGTAATGTACAGGATGAAAAATAATTTCGAAATTTCGCGTCTCCATACTGCTGATTCCAATTTGCAAATACAAAAGACAGATTTTCTTGTTCAAGCATCGAAATGCACTCGGTCAGAAAATTCTTCTCCCATTGATCATCAGAATCAAGTGAAGCGACATACTTTCCTTTTGCATGTTGCAATCCTGCATTTCTTGCTGAGGCTTGCCCTCCATTTGGTTTCCTGATATAAATTATGTTATTGTATTTAGATACAACATGAGGCGTCTCGTCATACGATCCGTCATCTACAACAATAATTTCAGTACTCGGATAGGTTTGTTTGATGACACTTTCTATAGCTCTCCCCAGGCACTGTGCACGGTTAAAGGTTGGAATGATAATAGATACTAAAGGATAAGCTCTACTCATTACAAATGGAGGATACTGCTTCCGCAAATTCAAGTTCTGGAAATTCAGGAATGTATATTTTGATACATTCATATGCTTCAATTCCCATCTGTTTCCAGCGAGTACGACTATCCCAGGCTCTTTCCAGAGCTGAGTCAAGACTTTCTACTGTTGCGTCTCCGATAAAACCTGTTTTACCTTCTTCAATAAGATTTATATTTCCACCAACATTGGTAGAAATAACCATTCTGCCTGCTGCCATTGCTTCAATTATAACTAATGGGAGTCCTTCATTTCTTGATGGAAGAATAAGAGCATGATGCTCTTTCCAAACCGCCTTAATATCATTTTTAAAACCCGAAAAAACTACGCTTTTTACATTTAACAAATCAGCCAAAGCCTTCAGGCCAGCACTATCTTTGCCATCGCCAATAAAAGTAATTTTTAGATTGCGTTCTTGCCACTTTTTTTTTGTTAAAATTCTCAACAAAATATCCTGTCCCTTTTCTGCAACAAACAATCTACCCACACATGCAAGATGAAATCCGGTATCTGTAGACGGATAAGGCAATACTTCGGGTTTAATTTTAAGGGGATTTCCTATGGTTTGTGCATTTGAAAAGCGAAAACCAAATTGTTCTTCAGTTAATACTTGATTTTGAGGGGAGACAAAAATACACCGTTTTGCATGCACAAAGGTTTTCTGCATCCATTGCCTGTCTTCGGCACGAGGCCATAAATAATCAATGGCTTTTTGGCAGATGATAATATAAGGTGTTTGGGTCTCAGAGCATACTTTGGCAAAATGAAGTCCATCGAAATTGTTGCCTTGGGCGATGATTGATAATGCAGGTTTATGTTTTTGAATGAAATGTCCGAATCGAACAGAAGCTATATCCCTTTTGGGATACCGTAGCTGATTCCATCCTTTTTTAACCATACCAAGCCAGCTACCTTGAGGTGCTGAATCCAATTCTATAAAATGAACATTCATCTTTTTGAGATCTTGAATTTTGGGATGCTCAAAATGAATTTTCTTTTTTAAAAGAGTAATCTCAAAACCCTTTTCTTGCAGATGTGGAATGCTACGGGCCCATAACTCTTCACTTCCTCCCCAGGGGTCACTACAGGTGGATAGAATCGCTATGCGATTGCCAGATTTAACTTCCTTGGCCACTTTCTCCTTCAAAAATCACGTCTAAGTTTTCCAATCCTCTGAAATGTAAAGAAGAAAAATAGGAGACTGCGTGTAACCCTTCTTTCAATTTCATGGAAGAAATTATTGGTAAAAGAGCTCGAACAGCTGCCTGTGCTTCAAACCTTGCCATTACTTTTCCGAGGCAGTGGTGAATTCCACCACCAAAGGACAGGTGAGCATTTGATGGCCTGTCAAATCGAATTTGATCAGGATCTTCGAAATAGCTTATGTCTTTGTTGGCGCCACTAAAACTCAAATGTAATACTGATCCTTTTGGAATTTCCTGGCCGCTTATGACTACATCTTCAGTTGTTAGCCTTTTTAAATTAGATTCAGGAGCTTCGAGCCGCAAGCATTCCTCAATAAAAGGATCGATTAGCTGGTTATTATTAAGGAGTGTTTGTGTAAGTGAGGGGCTTTGCAAAAGTTTTAGTGTCGCATCACTGATTAACATACTTGTGGTTGTTGTTCCGGCAAGCCAAAGTATCCTTAACAAACGGGCTGCATCATCAACAGAAAAGATGCCTTCTGCTGTTAATTCTAAAAGATGATTTATACCTCCATTAGGTGTAGAATGGTTTCTTGAAGTCAAATAACTTGAAAGAAGAGCAAGAAGTTGATCAAAATAGGTATTGCTGTATAAATGGTCAGTGATATTTTTTTCAATTTCAAGAGCCTCCTGATGGGTCAATCCAAGGAATTCAGAAATAACCTTTTTTGTCAACGGAATAGAAAATTCATTTACAAAATTGAATGCTCTATTAACGGGAAAATTTGCGATAAGGTTTTCGGCTTCTATCGCAGCGTATTCCTCAATATTTTTATAAGTTTTGCGATTAAATAGCGGCTGTAGTAGAGTTCTTATTTTTTTGTGATCAGGGGGATCTGCACCCAATAACAAATGGTCCATTGAACTGAAAATACTACTTGAAAACTTTGATGGATTTTCAAGCACATATTTTATGTCTTTGTAGTCCAGCAGTAAGTAAGCATTCAAATCCGGTAAATAATGCACCTTTCCATGCTTTTCCAGGTATTTAAAATACACGTGAGGATTTTGAAAAAAGTGATATCGCGGCGAGATATAATTATTAATTACTCTCTGTACGGCATCTGTTTTGCTCTCTTTATAATGACTGTTTTTAGCAATGTGCTTCACAACCGTTAAGGTGTTCTGAAAATTTTGCAGTTCGTGCTCATTTTTCAGAGTGGAGAGAGGTTTTAAACTGTTTTTTTGGATAAAGAGATTTTTTGTCTGGACGGTGAAGAAGTCAGGTCCAATCTGGACTATTTGATAGTTTATTAGTTCATTATTTAGTTCCTCAAAAACACCATCCATTTGAACTGAATAGCGTTGATATTTATACCAATAGTCTTTTTCAAGAAGTGAACCCTTCGGTAATTTTTTCCCATATGTAGCCGAATAGAACTCACATCGCAGAGGAATCGAATCAATTTCATCAAAGAAAGGTAAGATCTCGTCTTTAAAGGCATTCAAGTGTTTGGAATGGTATGGCCAGATCTTTTTTTCGAGATCAATATTCCATTTAATATTATTTTTGTTCAGGTATTCGGAAACATCTTCCACAGACTCCTTATTGGTAAGTACGACTGATCTGTTTTGAGAAATCACACTAACCAAATAAAGCTGAAACGGACACTCTTCGACTATTCTGTCTGTTACTTTTTTATCCTCATCAATGTAGATAATGAAAAACTCCTTTTTTGCTTTAGAAGCAAGCAAGAAAGAGCTGCATACAATATTATAGGCATCTTTTTTGGTGATTGCGCCGGTGGCATACACTGCAGCTATTTCTCCAAGGCTGAAGCCCGCGGTAGCATATGGATATATTTGCCGGCTAAAGAATAAATCGCACATTGCAATTTGAACAGCCACAATAGCGAAAAATATATTGTTTTCGGCCCAAAAGAATTCGTCTGCAGTTTCATCAAAATTAGGAAGTATGTCCGTTTTAGCTAATTCCAGGATAATCTCTCGAGATTCATCAATTGATTTTCTAAAAGCAGGTTCGTGTTTATAGAGACTACTTCCCATATGAAGCCAATAGGAACTGCGGCCATTAAATAAAAAGAGGGTTTTTGTATCTGCTGTAAACCTGCGGATTCTGTTTACAAAAGGCTTGATATAATGAAGCTGATTTCTCAGAACAGCAGATTTAAGTACGACTTTTTTCAGGTTAGTTATCACTTGGTAAATAGTAATCTTTTAAAAAGGGTTTATAAATAGGAATTTTTTTAAGAATAGTTGCATGTTTACCTGCCTTATATAAAATATTTTCAGGAACGCTTCTATTGTTGATTGATTTATTCGGCATCATTTTTTTAAGAAAAACAAAAAGAGGCTGTAATTTGAAATGCAATAGCAAGCGAACATATTTGCCAAAGACAAAATTGTAAACCCTCTTGCCGAATATACTAAGCAATTTGCTTGTTATACCAGAGAGCCATAGATGCCAAAATAAATCCTGGCCGGTCATGGATTTATTGTGAACACCTATTTCCTCCTCAAAATGTTCTAAGCCTAAAATTTCCTCAAGATGAGCTAGGAATTGAGACTTGCTTTGAAGCAGCAATTCAAAAGGCAGAACAATGACATTATCCTCCCCAAAAATTTGAAAATATATTTCAATTAAGTAATCATAGTTGTAGAAGTCATCGATATTTTGATCTGTAAGCTTACAAAATTGATCGAATGTTAATGTACCACCCATTCTTATAAACTGTGAATAACCCGAAAGCAGAACGCCCCTGAAACCTCGTGTAATGATGAGTATTTTCCCATTGGGAAAAAGTTCTTTTAAAGTTAAACAGACTTTTTTTTGGGCAAGCTTAATATCTGTAAAATTTGGAAATCCTTTTTTAGGCATCCCTTCTACTACGGGGCCATCGGCGTTCAGGTTTGGGAAAATAAAATGCTCTGAACTGGTTACAAAGTATTTTGTCTGACGGGTATTGTCTTCTGGTTTATATCGGCAGATTTCAAAAGTATTCCTGAAACCGGCCAAGGTATTCATTGAATAATGAAGCTTCGGATTGTGGCGAAACCACTCCTGTAGAAAGCTGGATGCGGCTTTAGGATATCCGATGTGGATTAGATGATTGGGCATGTCAAATAAGGGAAAACATTGGAATAACAGGTTAATTTTTTTTGCTGGTAATCTGGCGATACCGGGCTAAACTTTCAAGGCAAAAACCTGTTGATAATTCTTCTGATCCATAACCCAGCTCTTTGCCGGGACCCGCATAAAAATGAATTCCCCGATTCCAGCTGCCATTCTTATTTTGTTTTGAAAGAAGATAATCAATTGACTTACTTAAGAAAGCATCATCAGTAAAATCAAGGTTGAATAAAGAAGAGAGTGCAATAGTTGTATCCAAAAAAGAGTTACCAATACATCCGTCCTCCCGCAATTGAGCCTTTATTCTTTGAATGATTGGATTTTTTATTTTTTCAAGATCTTTAACGCCAGATGCATATATACGCGAAAAATAATAGTAAACAGAAAACGGATTGCAATACCATTTGTCGCAGATTTCTTCCTTTTTATTCTCAATGATATCTATCAAGTAAGATATTATCGGTTCCGTTTCGGGAATTTTTCCAAAATAGTATAGAGCACTTGCATTTACCACGGCATCAACATCATCCCTTTCACACGGAAACCTTTTCCAAAAAGCGAAACTTCTTAATGGATGTTTAAATTCCTGGGCTGATAAAAATAAGTAGTGTTTGTTAATATTCCACTTGAAACGAAAGGTAAACCATGTATAAAAAAGGCCGTCCCTTCTTCGATTGGCCAGTAAAATATTCTTTGTCATATGTTCCGGAAACGGATGATCCATTTCTTTTAAAAACCGTGCAACTACGGCTGTGTCATCTACATCATTAGGACTTAAATTACCAGCCACGTGAGTTCGCGTAAAAAAATTCCAGGTACCCCCAACTCTCATCTGATCACGGAGAAACGTAGCAATATTTTTCAGAATCTTATCCACTTTTTTCTCACCTTTTAAAAAAAGGAGACTGTTTGCGATAAACATTGCGCCGATCGTGCTTTCGGGAGAGTTCCATCCCTTCATCTCCTCGTTATCTGATATATAGATCATAAACTCTCCGTTCGCCATTTGATGGTCGTAGAGAAAGTCTATCCCTTTTTGAATAGCCGAATCAATTCGTTGCATACGTTGCGTTTGCGTACTCCATTTTTCTTCGCCTTAATTTAGTATGAATTTAGAAAGGTTTCTGGTTAAAATGATTCTAATTTATATTAATCACACCTCTCCACCCAAAACGGATCGTGCGAAGTGGGTAGAATCGCTTGGTTGGATGTGAAAAATAAGTCGTCAAGTTTCATCTTTCTTCAGTTTCGAAAGAGAAATCATTAAAGATGATCTTATCTTTATTTTCAAGGAGCATGCCATCATGTTTGTTTTTGCCAGAAGTTAGAGAAGCTTTTTAGTTCGACAAAAACAAATTTTGATCAGAAAATGAAAATAGGGAGGCCACTCATTATTCATTGTATAAATTTTCAAGCTCCGTACAAGAAAAGCCAAGCAAAGTCATTTTTTTAAAAAATACAGGGAGCTCATTTTCAATAAACTCACTTCGTTGAAGTTCAAGTGTTTTTTGATAGGCGCCCTCTGCAATAAAATGTCCGACGCCGCGCTTATTGATCAAGATTTCTTCATCCTGTAGAATTTGAAAAGCCCGCATTGCCGTATTGGGATTGACCTCCATCTGCACGGCTATTTCGCGAACGGACGGAACACGGTCATCCGGTTTCCATTTTTCTTTGAGAATCTGTTGGCAAAAATAATCGGAGATCTGTTTGTATATGGGCTGTCTGTCCGTAAAATCCATCATGCTACCTGTTTGTTTTTTAATTGCAGGTAACTAAGCCAGATGAACAGCATCGTTAAGCCGGTGCCAATGATATACTTTGCATAAACAAACCAGGGTTGGCTGCCAATTTGAATATTGATGAAAAACTCTTCGCTTTGAGCTAATCCAAAAATCAGAAAACCTATATTAAAGAAGAAAATAAACCCGAGGGAAAATCCAATGATAACAAGGAGAGTCTTCAGGAAATTGTTTTTATGGAAATAAACAGCTCCCAACAAATAAATACTTTGGTAGAAAGTATAAAGTAATATTGTGCTGAAGATTTCTGAAGTGAATGGATTAAAGATGAAAAATGGTGACCAAACCCCGGTATTGATCCCTTTTACGGTTTCAATCATCGCACTCAACACAAAGATGGAAGCCATTGTTACTACCGTGTAGATTACAGTTCCGGTAAACCATGCCGCTGTAATTTTCTCCCATGTTGTGGAGGGGAGAGTTAAGAATTGAAAGGCTTTGGTTGGGGTATGTAACTCACTAAAAATCATACTTGTAAGTACCAATCCCCCAAGCATATAAAAGAAAATGGCCGGTTCACGAACGGCAGCAAATCCCGGCCGTGTAATGTTGAACATGTTGGATATAAAAGGCAATATCCCAACGACCAAGAGGAAACCTCCCACACTTAAAAATCCGATGACCCACATTCGTTGATTCAGAACGATGGTTCTCTTTAAAACCAACAGGAATCTATCCAAAGAAAATTGATTGATGGACTTGGAAGTACTCATAGTTCGATCAGTTTTTAAATTGGTTATTAATAAGATCCTGTTTCTGAATGATACCGTTAAACAGCAGTTCGAGATCAATTTGCGTATCTTTTGATCCTTCTCGTTTAGGCAGAATGGCTGCCTTTCCTCCAAATACATCCTCGCTGTATAAAGGAGTCCTTTCACTCTCATCAGTGATTTTTTCAAAACTGAGCCGTTCAGAAATTTTCAAGACACTTTCCTGGAAAATGATTTTACCGTCATTGAGTACAATGATATGGTCGATGATGCTATCGAGATCGCGAACTTGGTGGGTAGATATCAGAAAACATCGTTCGGACTGGTCCGTTGCCGCCATGATTTTTCTGAATTGACTCTTGGAAGGTATGTCGAGTCCGTTTGTGGGTTCATCCATCAAAACCAGTTTTGAATGAGTGGCAAGTGCAAACCCAATTAAAAACTTCTTGCGCTGGCCATAAGAAAGTTCAGTAAGATTTTTCTGCGTATCTACCTGAAATTCCTTCAAAACTTCTGTGAGGTAGTCATTTTCAAACCGGGGATAAAAGGGGGCCTGCAGTTCTACATAGACTTCAGCACTCATTTTAGGAAGATCAAACTGTTCGGGCAGAATATAGATTTCACTCATGGTTTCCGGCAGGCGCTTTTTAACATTTTCTCCCAGCATAGTACAAGATCCTTTTTCAGGAAAAAGCATTCCGGAAAGGTGATTCAAAAGAGTTGTTTTTCCTGCTCCATTCAGCCCGAATAATCCGTATGTATTGCCCGGCTCTAAATTCATATTCAACCCTGTAAAGAGAGGAACGTTTTTACGGAACGAGAAAGTTAGATTTTCAACAGAAACCATAGATTATTTTATCAATTTATAATACAGTGTTAGTATACTAATACACCATAACTAAGGCAATGTTGCAGTTTTTATGAATTAAATGGTAAAAGCATTAAAAAACGCATGACCAATCTGGTAATTAGCCATGCGTTATAAATTGAGATATATGAAGAATTACGGATTCACTTCTCCAACCACATGTGCACTCCAGGGACAAAAATTGCCGACCTGATCAACCCAATAGTCGAGATCGTCTTCAACAAAACCGGGCCGTCCGTCACAAACTTCGGTCGAAATTTCTGCAAGGCTCCATTGGTTTTCAATGAAATGCCAGCTCCAGTCAGAGTTATACCCTTCATTGCCTCGGGCAATTTCTCCATTAATATGCATATTGCGCTCATCAAAAGGTTTCTGAAGCTCATCTTCAATGGCTGAAATTACTTCAGGTTCCGAAGTTTTTGCTACGATTGTATAGCTGATATCATCATTTTCGTGAGTAAATTCGTAATATCTTGCATCGTTATCGTCGTCTGTATTCGTACTGCAGGCAGTGAAAAAAGCCAGCAATAGAATCGTTATCAGGTAGATTGCTTTTCTTGAAAAATTCATCTTGATCGTTTTTTTAATGATCATTCACTGTGAGGTTTTGTGAACGATTGGATAACGATCATATTCTGCTGAAGTTTCTCCATATAAATACTTCTAACAGATGATTAATTTTTGACTTAGGAAGCCGAATTAGGTTCAATTTTTTAAAGGAAGGAGTACGATATCTTCAAAATTCAATTCACTTACTTCCAGGATTGGCTCAGCAATTTCGATGATCTCATTCTCAGAATATTCATCCAGTCCTTCGAGTTCTACATAAAGAATGTCGTTCATTTCGTCGATATTATACCGGGCATCTGTGGATTCAAAACTCTCTTTTAATGTGTGAACGAGGAATTCAACATCCTGGATCCATTCTTCAAAATCCGATTCGTTTTCTTCAGGCATCTTTGGTATGATTCAGATAGGGTTTTAATGAAGGTTTAAAATATGAATCCATTGATAAAAAAATTAGCCGATCTGTCCGAAAAAAAAAGTCGTTTGATTATCGGATTGATGTCCGGAACTTCACTTGACGGATTAGACATTGCACTTTGCAAAATCAGCGGATCCGGACAGAGCACAACTGTTCAACTGATTGAATTTGTTACGGCACCCTATTCGGAAGAAATAAGAAAGCAATTAAAGCGAATTTCTTCAGTAGAAAATGTAAAGCTAAAAGAGGTTACGTATTGGCATGCCAAGCTCGCTCATCTTCATTCCGAAATGATTTTAGCGGCATTGAGAAACTGGAAGATCACCCCTGAAAAAGTTGATTGCATTGCCAGTCATGGACAAACGATTTATCACTATCCGGCGCGGGATCAACAGGAACTGATGGACCCTGTGAATAGTACATTGCAGATTGGTGATGGTGATCATATGGCAGTAAAAACAGGAATTTTAACAATCAGCGATTTTCGACAAAAGCATGTGGCACACGGTGGCGAAGGAGCGCCAATGGCCGGGCTGGTGGATCAAATTTTATTTGTACATGAAACGGAGACAAGGATTTTGCTGAACATCGGCGGAATTGGAAATTTCACGTATTTGCCGGCAAAAAATCAGCCGAAAGAAAAAACCTTTACAACCGATACCGGACCCGGCAATACTTTGATCGATTCGTTGATGATGCACTATTACAATAAGCCGTATGATGAGGATGGAAATGTGGCGTTTTCTGGAGATCTGAATGAGGGTCTTTTGAGAGAGCTGTTGAATGATGATTGGTTTGAAGAAGAAAAATCCAAAACAACCGGACCTGAGTTTTTTAACATTCCATGGTTAAAGGAAAAAATGGAGAAAGCCGGGATCAACCAGGATGAATTAGATCCGAAAGATATCATTCGAACAGCCTCTGAGTTATCAGCAAGAACCATTGTCAAGAGTATTCAGCAACAGAAAATCACAAGTGAAACGGCTGTAATTTATGTGAGTGGTGGTGGTGCTCACAATCCGTATTTGATGCAACGAATCAGAGAGTTAATGCCGGCCAATGAAGTAAAAAACATCTCGGAAATCGGACTTTCACCCGATGCAAAAGAGGCCGTGCTTTTTGCCGTGTTAGCGAATGAAATGTTGGCAGGAAAAGGGTTTGGAATGGAGATCGAAGATGAAAGTAAGTTTGTCAATTTTGGAAAAATCTCGTTTCCGGATTGATTGACATGGCGAAAATGGAGTTGTTCTATATGATTTAGTTGCAAATCTAATTTACTATCTGAATCACTTCTTTATACGCTTCGATAAGCCGATGCCGAATCGGTTGTGATTTTTGATAAATCTCCATTTGTCTCTCGATATATTCCTTTCTTCCGGTCTCAGTCTCAATTTTGATGGGTTCTAATCCAAATTCAGTCGCATCATACGGACTTGCCTGCATGTCTACCCGGCGGGTTTCCAAAGCGTTGAAGAAGGCTTCACGAATAATCTCGCTGGAAATCCACGGGAACAGTTTAAATGCCCATTTATAAAGGTCCATGTTTGTGTGAACGCATCCCGGCTGCTCCGTATCCTGGAATGTTTCGCGACTGAGATGATGCTTGTTCATCGGCCGGGCTTTTTTGGTGAAGAATCGAAAAGCATCAAAATGGGTACAAACCAGTGGCCGGGATTCAACAAATTCAGCAATCTCTTCATCCGATAACCGAAGAGGAATTTGCTGATGACGAACATCTTCAGCCCGGTAAACCATTGCCCATTCGTGCATTCCAAAACAGCCGAACATTGGTTTTTGCCTGGAGCTTTTTTCGAGCAGATCAAGAGTCCACTTTACAGAAAGCAGTCTTTTTTGTGGGAAAAATGCGGGGTTCAGACGGGCCTGGTCATCTTTCACAATGAATTCAGAAATTTCCGGCAAAGTAGCTGAATCATCAAATCGAAGAGATGTTCCAATTCCCGGGGACCATTTTAGCAAGTGAGAGGGGCGAAACGCATAGTACTCAAACAAAAAATCCAATACGGGATCTTTTTCCTGGCGCGATCGCTTGTCAAGATAGGGATTAAGTACGCTGGAAAGAGATTCCTTATGGCCATTCATTTGAGCAATCCACTCGGCTTTTTCCAGAACAGTTTGTCTTGTCGTTATTTCGTCATAAACTTTTACCATCCGTTAAAAATATGATTCTTATGTTTGGGATGTAAATCACAGCTGGATTTTTCTTTTAATTCCGGACGCAAATGCTGACTGAACTTAAAAACTTTACGCTTCATCTCCGGTTGCATTACCAGTTTTTTATTCTTTCAGGAGGATATTTACTGGGCGGATTGATCGCAGATCAAATGCAGTTTGCACAGTTTTGGCTGCAATTTTTGAATGTTCATATCCTGCTTTACGGAGGCGCAACGGTTTTCAATTCCTGGTGGGATAAAGACGAAGGTCCCATCGGTGGTTTGAAACATCCTCCCAAAATGTCTCTTTGGATGCGTGATGTTTCCCTCATTTTTATGTTTGTTGGATGGATCTGGGCGTACACGGTGAGTTGGCCATACTTTTTTGTTTATGGAAGCAGCCTTGTACTCTTTTGGCTCTATTCAACTCCACTGGCACGCTGGAAAGGACATCCGGTTTTGAGTTTGATTGCGATTGGAATAAGCACCGGCTTCAATTCAGTTTTTCTGGGATTTTGGGCTGCGGGCGGAGCGTTTTCTCCGATTCTTTTGTTGAGTGGAATAGGTGCTTCGCTCATACTTTTGAGCTTGTATCCGGTATCACAAATTTACCAGGCAGATGAAGATTCCCGGCGAGGAGATGTAACCTTTTTTATTAGATTTGGAGGCAACGGGGTTCAGCGATTTTTTATGATTGCATATTTGTCTGGTTTAACAATGTTATGTGCAGGATTATATGCGATTTATACAGTGCCAGCGATTGTGCTCTTCATCGTAGGTTTATTCTCATTTGCTATTATTCAAAGATTGATAACAGGATTACAGGGGGTTGCAAGCGAGTATCAAAAAGTGATGTCCATAAAACTTTTTGCGTCGTTGTCCTTTGTGGTTTTCTTATTGATTTCGAATGCAATCAGATATGAGTGGATCGGAATTCCATTTTTAAAAAGATATTTTTAAAGTAATTAGTTAAAAAATGACAGGCGTAAAAACAGCTATTATCACAAGAGGCATTATTGAAAATGCCTACAATTATGAGGAGTACCGACAGTTTATCGATGATCTTCTAAAAAAAAACAGAACTACCGGCGAAAATCATTCTGAAAAAATGCTGCACTACACGAAAATGAATGTGCACAGAATGAAGAGGCTGGACAGGCAGACAGAACTCGTGGAAGAACTCGCCGAAAAATTGCAGAATATAAATAGGCCAATGATCTGGTTGATTTTAACCGAAGGCTGGTGTGGCGATGCAGCTCAAACAATACCCGTCATTCAAAAAATGGCCGATCAGACCAGAATGATTCAGACTCGCTACATTTTGAGAGATGAAAATCTTGAGATTATAGATCAATTTCTTACAAACGGCAGGGCGAGATCCATTCCAAAACTCATCTGTCTGGATTCACAAACTCTTGAGGTTTTGGGAGATTGGGGACCCCGTCCTGAAACGGCTCAACAACTTTTTATGAGTTTGCGGGATAATGAAGAATATTCATCACGGGAAAGAGCTGAACATCTTCATAAGTGGTACGCGGATGACAAAACTATCGCTGTTCAGAAGGAGTTTGTTTCGCTTATTGAAAAATGGTCCGACCAACACTAATTGAAAGGGATGTCTGAATCGAGCCAATCGTTTTACAATCATATTGCCCAAACCAGTGATGAACCGATGGGCCTCGAAATTGATCGGGCAGAAGGGCCTTTCATCTATACAACCAATGGCAACAAATATGTAGACCTGATTTCGGGAATCTCTGTCAGCAGTCTTGGTCATCGTCATCCCAATGTAATAAAAGCCATTCAGGCCCAGTTGGACAGGCATTTGCATGTGATGGTTTATGGAGAATTCATTCAGTCTCCACAAAGTAAATTCGCTCAGCTTCTTTGCGATCAGCTCCCGGCCACATTGGATCGCGTGTATTTTGTGAACAGTGGTACAGAGTCGGTTGAAGGCGCTTTGAAATTGGCAAAAAAATTCACCGGACGAAATAAATTCGTTGCTTTTCATAACAGCTATCATGGAGATACACACGGCTCGCTGAGTGTAACCGGAAGAAATGTGTATCGTGATCCATATCAGCCACTCCTGCCCAATGTTCATTTTCTTGATTTCAACTCTGATGACAAACTGGAAAGAATTGATGATACAACGGCAGCTGTAATTTTAGAACCCATACAGGGTGAGGGAGGAATCATTCCGGCCCAAAAAGAATGGCTGAAGAAGGTTAGAAAACGATGCGATGAAACCGGATCGCTCCTCATTTTTGACGAAATTCAAACCGGTTTTTTTCGAACGGGAAGCCTATTCGCTTTTCAATATTATGATGTTGTTCCTGACATTCTGTGCCTGGCAAAAGCAATGGCCGGTGGGATGCCGATGGGCGCTTTTGTCTCCTCATCAAAGATTTTTGAGGTTTTCAAAAAAGATCCGCCCCTGAATCATGTCACCACTTTTGGCGGACACCCGGTGAGTTGCGCAGCAGCTTATGCTAATCTTCAAACGTTGCTAAGCGATGATTTCCCTCAAAAAGCCTCAACAATTGAGCAGACAGCCCGGAAAATACTGAAAGGCACTGGAATTGTGGAAGTACGGGGACGTGGAGCGATGTTGGGTCTTCAACTCGAGAGTACTAATCTCACCCAAAAAGTAGTAGAAGATTGTTTTGATAAAGGGTTGATTCTTGGCTGGACGCTGCATTCAAGCACACTTATTCGAATTGCTCCACCTCTGATTATTGACAAAGATCTTCTTGAAGAATCATTTCAAATCATTTTGAAAGCTGTTCAAAAAATTATTTGAAAGGGTTTGACTCCCGATATTTTTACACATAAATTGCACATATAAAAATATATGCAAGTATGGAACCCATCAAAGGAAGGGGGAGTGCTCATAACCCCAAAAATCGATTTTTAGATACTCATTTAGAGTATGATGTAGATGAGGAAACCGGAGAACTCGAACGCCCGGATACTCAACTTCTGACCGATCATACCTCTGAAATTATCTCCACGAATAAAAGTCCGGATATCTCTTTTAATGTCAGTCTGAACCCATATCGTGGCTGCGAACATGGGTGTGTTTATTGCTATGCGCGTCCAACGCATGAATATCTGGGAATGAGTCCGGGGCTGGATTTTGAATCCAAAATCGTGGTGAAATACAATGCAGCAAAGCTCCTTCGCGAAAAACTGGCAAAGAAAAACTGGAAACCGCAAACATTGGTCATGAGCGGGGTGACCGATCCCTATCAACCCATTGAAAAGAAACTTCGGATTACAAGAGGTTGCATTGAAGTTTTGGCAGAATGTAATCACCCGTTGGTCATAATCACCAAAAATTACCAGGTGACAAGAGACATTGATTTGCTTTCGAAACTGGCAGAAAAGAACGCGGTGAAAGTTGTTGTATCGATTACTTCATTGGATAAAACCATAACCGACACCATGGAACCGCGAACCTCGCGGCCAAACCGGAGATTAAAAGCAGTGAGAGAATTATCCGAAGCAGGTATTCCGGTTCATGTGAATATCGCACCGCTAATTCCCGGATTAACGGATGACGAACTGGTTCCTATTATGGAAGCATCAGCAGAAGCTGGTGCAGAATCTGTTGCAATTGTCCCTTTGAGACTGCCTTTCGCCGTCAAGGATCTTTTTGTGAAATGGCTTGAGGATCATTATCCGGATCGGAAAAAGAAAGTTGTGAACCGAATTAAGGATATGAAAGATGGAAAGTTGAATCGCTACGAATTTGGAGAGAGGTTTCAGGTTGAAGGTCCTTATGCCGAGCAAATCAAACAACTCCTTCAAATACACACGAAACGTTTAGGGCTAAATCACGATATCTCTCCCCTCGAGGCCAAACATTTCAGACGTCCTCAAACAGATCAGCTTCGGCTTTTTTGATAAAAGTGAAGCCAGATGGTCAGTGGTGAATCCATTCAAAAAAATATTATGAAAGGAACGATAGAGAGTAGAATTCCCGTTAAATCTAAAAAATTATTTTTTTTTAATATTTTTTACACTTTCTTAGCAACTACGGTACGAGAATAAAACAGCTATTTATTTCAAGCAGTGGGAGTCAAGTTGGAGCTTGAAATTCTTGCTAAACAATTAATTAATTGTATATGGGTGACAAAGCTACGGAACCTAAGGTTTTTTCGAGACAGTCTCATCATGAAGCTCGTCTAATGCTTCATCGATGCTCTCTATTAATAACTCGAGCAGACGTCGCTTCACTTCGGGGCGTAAGGGTCGATTTTTTAAAAAATCTGAAAACTGTGTTACTTCAGAGAGTATCTGAGCTTCCTGAGGAGTAAGATTTGCAAAATTTGGAAGAGAAGGAGTTTTACTTTCATTAGTTAGACTTTTGGAAGCGGCCAGCATTTCACCCTTTCCGAAGTAAAACCAATTTTCATTAAAATCGGATCCATATTCTTTAAAAATTTTATCGAGATAAGAAATGGGAATGTCAGCGTCCGTTTGTTCATACCTGTTCTGTGTTGATTGACTGACACCTCCAGTCTCACCAAATTCAGATTGGCTCACCCTTAAATATTTCCGCATTTCGCGGAGTCTGGAATTTAGACTACCCATATATAACTATGCCGATGCATTTTTATTTGCCGGCATTCATTTTTGATTGTTTGCGAAGGTCCAATTAAAAGCAAAAAGGAAAATAATGTAAAGCGTACTTATTTAATAAATGAAATTCTCTATTTAAGAATCAATAAAGCATTAAAATTAATATAGAGAATTATCCCATAAAGATCATTTCTGCTGATTTTTATCACCCAAAGGTTACTCGTCAACCCCTCTCTACACATTCATTTACGGGTAATTAGTTGGTTATATACCAATTTTACCCAAATATAGTTGTTTTTTATTTAAAAATGAATTTTATTAAAAATAAGCCATTCCACTTAGGCTTATTCCGCTAAATAAAAAGAGAAGATGATGAGAAAAAATACCACATTCATTTTTGGCCTCCTTTTGATATTCATTATTTCCGAAAACGCTGTATCTCAAACACGACAGGAAATAGTTAATATTGGTAATGACAATGAGACAACCGTCGCGGGTCCTTCTTATACCGGATTGATTTCAGTGAGCCTTTCCGGTGAGTATCAATTTGAAACTCTCTATTTGAGTGATGAAATAGACTTAACAACAGATGCAGAACTGACGGCAATCGAGTTCTATGTTACGGGTGGATTAAGCGTAGATTTATTAAATAACACTGAATTCTATTTAAAAACGACCAATCAGTCCAGTTTATCAGATGGAAATATTTCAAATCCGGAAGATGCCGGCTACACAGCAGTTGAAGGATCGTTTTCACAATTAGGTCTTAGTTTGGATGATGGAGATATCGTTCGGTTTGAACTGGATGATGGATTTCCGTTAGACCAGGGAGATAATTTGGCCATTCATACGAGAGGAGGGGCGTTGTTGGATGTAACTCTGGGAGAGAATTTTTATGCAACAAGTACGGGGAGCGACAATCTTACAAAAGCGAGTGATTTCTCTCTATTACCTATACCCGGATGGGGTGCAATGGAAACAACAAGTCTCCGTCCCAATGTTCGATTGGAATTTGAATCTGATTTTCAAGTAAGTGCAAGTAATTCTGTTATAACCGTTCAGCGTGACGAGCTTCCGGCAAACGGATCTTCAACTACACTGGTAAACTTGCAGGTACGCACCACAACCGGAGAAAATGTAAATAGTGGCGGCGATAACGTTCAGTTTTCAACAAGCAGGGGTTCGATAAATTCCGCCAATGACAATGGAGATGGTACGTACACAGCTACATTAACATCATCAAATTCTCCCGGAGAAGCTACGATCAGTGCTACTTTAAACGGATCTAATGTGGGCGATCAGGCATCAGTAGATTTTGTAGAGTCTCTTTCTCAACTCTACTGTACCGATCTTGAAAATGATGTGATACAAATCGGAACACCAACCAGTTCTTCTACTACGTCCTATGGTCCACTCTATAATAATTTGGTATCACTCACTCTCGGCACGTACCAGTTCGAAACAATTTTTCTTCAAAATGAGCTGGGAATCGATCAGCCTGGATTTCTAAATTCCATAGAGTTTTTTGTGACTGATGACATTAATGTTGAAGCTCTTGAAAATTTCCAGATCTATGTGAAAGAGACTTCACAGGACGATCTTTCTGATGGATATGTAGAACTGGACGGATATACTTTTGTCGGTGGAAACGGTGCCCTTGCCAATGTTACGCTAAGCGGCCAGGGTAGATTGCGGATCGAATTTGAAACGCCGTTTTACTATTCAGGAAATGGAAACATCGCCATCCATACACGATATGTCGTGTTGGCCGATGTAAATGTTGGGGGCGATTTTAATTATGACAGCGCAGATAATGATCTCACCAAAGCCAGTGATGATTTTTTAAATATTTTGGGAATTACTGCCGGTCTCACTCCACCGGAAAGAACGAGCCAAAGACCTGTTGTAAGTTTTGATTTTGATCTAATGACCTCTCCGAGCCTTTCTGAATCAACACTTTCGGCTGATCCCAATTCAATCCCGGCGAATGGAAGTAGTATGTCTGCGATAACATCGATTATCCGAAAAAGTGACGGATCAGTTTGTGTACTTGAGGCGGGCACACCTGAATTTGAAACAAATGCCGGAAGTTTAGGAGGGGTTACCGATGAAGGAGATGGAGAATATACAATTCCGCTGACCTCTTCCACTACACCCGAAATTGCCACAGTGCAAGCACTTTTAGCGGGTAATTATATAGATGATGAAGCCGAAGTAGAATTCTTTCAGGATACATTTCCGCCAAGCCCGTCATTTACCATAATCCAGGCCAATCCTGGTAGCATTGCTGCCGATGGCACAAGTACATCAGAAATAACCGTTACGCTTCGCGATGAAAATGATGATCCGGTAACAAATGGTGGTTTTGAGGTTAATCTGTCTGTCACAATGGGATCTTTAGGTGAGGTGATTGACAATGGTGATGGAACTTATACGGCCACGTTAACCTCGTCCACAACTCCGGGCGTAGCAGAAATTAGTGGAACTCTTGATGGAGATTCAATCGACGATACAGCCGAAGTTGAGTTTACCGTTTTGCCGCCAAGTGCTGCATTTACTACGATTACTGCAAGCCCGAATGAAATTTTAGCCGATGGTTCCAGTACATCGAATATTACAGTTACTCTTAGAAATTCAAATGATGATCCGGTCAGCTCAGGCGGGTTTACCGTAAATCTATCCACAACTGCAGGATCATTAAGTGAAGTGACAGATAATGGAGATGGAACCTATTCCGCAATACTTACTTCTTCAACCAATGAAGAAACAGCAATTATAAGCGGATCATTGGAGGGAGAAGAGATTGATGATACGGCCGAGGTAACATTTCAGGAAGAGATCCAGGAGCCAGATCCACAATTTACGCAAATAGAAGTTAATCCTGACGAACTTCCTGCTGATGGTGAATCCCAGGCAATGGTTACGGTTACCCTTCGGGATGAAAATGACGACCCGGTTTCAGCCGGTGGATATTGTTCGAACGTTGACATTTCTACCACTGGTGGTTCATTGGGAGATGTAATAGATAATGGGGATGGTACCTGCACATTGCCTTTGACCGCCGCAAATGATCCCGGAATGGCTGAAATTACCGGAACATACAACGGCGATAATATTGAAGATTCAGCAAGTATTGAATTCACAGCTCTGCCACCAAGCGCGGAATTCACCACGATTGCTGCCAGCCCACAAAATATTATGGCGGATGGGGCAAGCACTTCCGATATAACCGTAACTCTTCGCAATGAAAATGATGAACCTGTCAATGAAGGAGGTTTTACTGTAACCTTATCAACTACCGCCGGCTCGCTCAGTAGTGTAACCGACAATGAAGACGGGACTTATTCGGCAATTCTGACTTCCTCAACAAATGAGGAGACAGCTACAATTAGTGGCTCGCTGGAAGGGGAGGATATTGAAGATACAGCCCAGGTAAATTTTAAGGCAGAAATATTGGAACCCAGTCCGCAGTTTACAGAGATAAATGTAAACCCGAATGAATTGCCGGCCGATGGCGAGTCTCAAGCCACGGTTACAGTATTTCTCAAAGATGAGAATGATGATCCAATTACAGATGGCGGATATTGTGAACGTGTGGAGGTATCAACAACAGATGGAATTTTAGGGGAAATCTCTGATAACGGCGATGGAACTTGCACTCTGCCGTTAACATCAGGGGAGGAACCCGGAACGGCGGAAATTTCAGGACAAATTGACGGCGAAGACATTGAAGATACTGCAGTTATCAACTTTACAGCATTGCCACCGAGCGCGGAATTTACCAGAATTACCGCCAGTCCAAACAATATTGTGGCCGATGGTTCCAGTACATCTGATATCACGGTTACACTCCGCAATGAAAATGATGAACCTGTTGAAATCGGTGGGTTTGAGGTCAATCTGTCGACAGATGCAGGTTCGTTGAGCGGAGTAACTGATAATGGAGATGGAACCTATTCGGCAATTCTCACCTCCTCAATCAATGAAGAAAAAGCTACGATTACTGGTTCATTGGAAGGAGATGACATTGAAGATACAGCAGAAGTAAATTTTGTGGCTGAACTTCAGGAGCCAAGCGCGGAATTTACAGAGATCGAAGCAGATCCTGAGGAAATTCCTGCCGATGGAGAATCTGAATCCACAATTACGATCACCCTGCGAGATGAAAATGACGATCCGATCACAGAAGGCGGTTACTGCGATCTTGTCGATATTTCTGCAAGTGCCGGCATGCTGGATGAGATTGTTGACAATGGTGACGGAACCTGTGCGCTCATTTTAACATCGGACGACGAGGCCGGTACAGCACAAATCGGCGGTACAATAAATGGCGATACTATTGGCGACACAGCCGAGGTTGAATTTACAGAACTTCAACCCAGCATTACTTTTACCACTATTCAGGCCAAACCGAATAAAATCCTGGCAGACGGGAGCAGCACATCCACAATTACGGTCACCCTTCGGGATGAAAATGACAACCGTATCACAAATGGCGGAGTCAATGTAGATCTGACAACCACAGCCGGTTCTTTAAGCGGTATAACCGATAACGGTGATGGCACTTTTACAGCGATGCTAACATCATCTATCGATGAAGAAACCGCAATTGTCAGGGGAACCCTGGAAGGGGATGATATTAATGATACGGCCGAGGTTCAGTTTGTTTTAGAAGTGCTGCCGCCTGATGGAGAATTTACCACAATTATCGCCAATCCCGTAAGCATTAAAGCAAACGGTGAAAGTACATCAACCATTACCGTAATTCTTCGGGATGAAAATGATGAGCCTGTGGGCCAGGGAGGATACAATGTTACGCTTTCCACAACGGCCGGACTGCTTGGTGAGATTATTGATGAAGGAGACGGCACGTATACCGCTATTCTTACGTCCGAAAACCGGATTGCAACAGCAACAATTTCAGGCATGGCTGAAGGAGAGAATATTGATGATACTGCAACCGTCGATTTTGTCCAGGAAGTTTTACCACCCGATGCGGCATTCACGTTAATAACGGCAGAACCCACCCAGATAGCAGCCGATGGCGAGAGTACTTCTCAAATTCAGGTAACTTTAAAAAACAGGGATGATGAACCCGTTGGGGAAGGCGGATTTGATGTAAATCTCACAACAAATGCAGGAACGCTGAGCAACGTGATTGATAATGGAGATGGTACTTATAAAGCTGTTCTGACTTCCTCCACCATAGTTGAAACAGCAACAATATCGGGTACCCTGCAAGAACAAAATATTGATGATACCGCTTCAGTCGAATTTATTTTTGATGAAACTGAGCCCCATCCGGATTTTATTGTCATCCGAGCAGAACCCAGTGAAATACCCGCAGACGGGGTTTCAACAGCGAGAATAGTTGTTACAATGTACAACTCAAATGGAGAAATAGTCTCCGATGATATCAACAAAGAAAATCTTGACCTCTCAACAACAATGGGAGATTTGGATGATGAAATTCGTGAGGGAAACAACGATGGAGTCTATTGGACAGAAATAGTTGCTCCTGAAAACCCGGGTATGGCAATGGTTACAGCCACCTTTAATGATGAGCAAGTGGATGATCACGCTACGGTACGCTTTATTGCACTGGAGGAGTTTGCTTGCAGTGTGGAAAGTGTTTATCCCAATCCGTTTCTGAATAATGCCACGTTTCGTATCACATCTCCGGCTGCCGGAAAAGCCAGGCTGGACCTATTCAATATTCTGGGTAAAAAAGTCTCTACAATTCTTGATGAGGAAGTCACCGCAGGTGAACATGATTTTATGATGGATGGCTCTCATCTCTCAAGTGGAGTGTACATATATCGATATCAGTGTCCGTGTACGGATTGTGAACCAATTTCCGGCCAGGTTACCCACATGGGGCGTGATTAAAATTCAAAGTCCAGATCCTCAAAATTATGAAAACAAAAAAAATCCATATTGTATTATTGTTTGTAGTTCTGTTTGCACCAGTATCCGTAACAGCGCAGATCGGTATTACGGCTGTTCCATTTCTTCAAATAGAGCCCGACTCCCGTGCGGCAGGCATGGGGAATACCGGGGTTGCCATTGCGGATAATGCATCGGCTGTTTTTTGGAACCCGGCGGGACTGGCCTTTCAAAACCAGAACCAGATTAGCGTAACTCATGCAAATTGGCTTCCCGCATTTAATGTAGACCTTTTTTACGATTACCTGGCGGGTACTTATCATATAGAAGATATTGGCACTTTTGGAGCCCATATTACCTACCTGAATTTAGGTGAACAGATTCGGACAGACGAAACAGGATTTGATCGCGGCAGATTTCGAAGCTTTGAAGTCAGCGGAGGTATTTCATATGGGTTGAAAATATCCGATAGATTTTCGTTGGGGACGGGTGTAAGGTTCATCTATAGTTCGCTGGCAGATGGAAGTGTGAGCGGACAGGATATTAATCCGGGTGCAAGTGTGGGAGTGGATCTTTCTGCACTCTATAAAAGCAATCCAATCATGTGGGGAGAAAGAGAATCCAACATCAGTGTCGGTATCAATCTGTCCAATTTTGGGCCGGGAATTCAGTACACCGACAATACCCAAACCGATCCATTACCAACAGCTTTGAGGATCGGTTGGGCCTATACAATGGATCTGGATAAACAAGGGAAAAATACTCTCACATTTTCGAATGATATTTCAAAAATTTTGGCCCGGCGTGATGCGGCAAGCTCTTTTGAGGCGCTTTATAAAAGCTGGAATGCATACGATCGATTTAACGGAAAAGAAACAATAACCGTCAGTTTTGGCGAACAGTTGATGTATGGTTTTGGAGCAGAATATTGGTACAACAATCTGTTTTCTCTGCGAAGTGGTTATTATTATGAGCATCCCAAAAACGGGAATCGCGAGTTTTTAACCCTCGGGGCGGGCATCCGGTATAAATTGTTCGGTGTGGATTTCAGTTACCTCTACACGTTTGAAGAAGATCATCCCCTTGCCAATACAATTCGCTTAAGTTTACTTATCAATATTTAGGAAAAGAATTTTCTTTTCCGGATTTCGACGGTATGGAATAGTTGTTGATTTTAAGCTTACAAGCCTCATGAAAATTCTTATTTTCAGATGGTTTGAATGAGATGGTTGTACACTTTGTTGTACGTATCAAATCAACAAGAAAATAAAAACAGATTTTTGATATGGCTGTTGAATCAACAATGCTCGAACTGGGAACAAAAGCTCCGGATTTTATGCTTCATGATGTGGTTTCCGGAAGAACCTATTCACGCGACTCTTATAAGGGAAATAAAGGATTGCTGGTGATGTTTATTTGCAATCACTGCCCCTATGTAAAGCTCATCAAAGAACATTTTGTGAAGTATGCTTCCGATTACATGCCGAAGGGAATTGGAGTCGTAGCTATCAGTTCCAACGATGTAGAAAGTTATCCCGAAGATGGACCGGAAAAAATGATGGAAGACGCCGAAAAATTTGGCTACCCGTTTCCATACCTGTACGATAAAGACCAGGATGCCGCACACGCTTACAAAGCTGCATGTACACCTGATTTATTTTTATTTGATGAAAATCTTGAACTTTTCTACAGGGGACAATTTGATAGCGCCCGTCCCAAAAACGACACGGAACCAACCGGCGAGGACCTCCGAAATGCTACCGATCTGATGCTGGCAGGTGAACCCGCGCCCGAGAAGCAGATTCCCAGTATGGGTTGCAATATCAAATGGAAAAAAGGGAATGAACCGGCCTGGTACGGGTAGATTTTTCAATCCAGATGGGGAATAAAAATAAGCTCAAGCGCTTTGAAGACATTGCTCGTTTTGAGAATGTTTTTGAATACACTGACTTCGGGGACAAGCCAACGCCAAAGGGAAAATGGCACAAAGAGATTTTCGAAAATGAAAATCCAATCGTTCTTGAGTTAGCCTGTGGTAAAGCCGAATACACGATTTATCTGGCAGAGAAAAATCCGGATAAAAATTATATAGGGATTGACCTCAAGGGTAATCGTATATGGAAAGGTGCAAGTTATGCCCTGCAGAATGGGATGAATCACGTCCGGTTCATACGAATGTTGATCGATCACCTGCCCGATTATTTTGAAAAAGGAGAAGTTGATGAAATATGGATTACATTTCCCGACCCTCATCTTCGGGAATCGCGTTCCAGGCAACGCCTGACATCCCCGAAATTTCTGAATATTTACAGGAAACTTTTAAACCCCGGCAGCTCTATTCACCTGAAAACCGATTCCGACCTGCTTTATGAGTTTACTCTCGAAACGATTAAAGAGGAGCGATGCGAAATCATCAAAAAAGTAGATGATATCTACAAAGAGGAACCGGGGAATGAACTTTTGACTCATCAGACGTTTTATGAAAAAAAGCATTTAAAGGCCGGAAAAACGATTCATTACATTGCATTTCGTTTGAGTGAATGAGGGCTTGTTACTTCGAAATGAGTTGATGAAGATTAGTACACCTCCACATTTGAAACAATGGGGCTGGCTTTGGAATCATTGATATTGATCCGTATTCGGTTTGTGGTAACAGGCCCGACATCCAGAATTCGTTTGTAACCCATTGTGGTTGCTTCTGCAATGTTTTGCCATTCATCGTTTTGCCAGACATCCACCGAAAATGAGCGGATGCGCTGTCCCAGCCGGATATATTCCTGAAGCACTACGTAGCTGATCTCTTTTTCATCTCCCAAATCAATCTCTAAAACACCGGTTGGAATTCCATTTCCCGTGGTCCAGTAGGTTTCATGATCGTCATCGGTAATATGGTTGGGGTGATAAATATCGAATTCGCCCCGATAGGAGTCGGCTGTGACTTCAGCCCCGGCAGCAATATTTGTACTGAATGTTTCATCCAGCATGGTTCTCCATTCCTTTAGTGCAGCTACATCATTTTCATGAAGCAGGCCGCGTCTGTCCGGAGGAATATTCAGAAGAAGCGTTGATCCGCGGCCAACCGATGTCATATAAATTTCGAAAAGCTTTTCGGGTGATTTTACTTCATCATCTTCTTCCGGATGATAGAACCATCCCGGCCGGATGGACACGTCTACTTCGGCAGGAATCCATTTTGTACCATCTTCAGAACCGGTTGCAAGTAAATCGTTAATTCCGGCTTGCCCGGCATAGAGTGTATCATTGTTGATGGTATTCCAATTGGTTTCGGCTACAACGCCATGTTCATTCCCAACCCAGCGGATGTCCGGTCCGGCATCACTGAAAAACAGAACTTTAGGTTCCGGTTGTAATTCACGAACAAAATCAATGGTAGTGGGCCAGTCGTAATACGTCTGTCGGTCAATGGTTCGGGTTTCGTTGGCGCCTCCGTAATAACCATCGCCGCCATTGGCTCCATCAAACCACATTTCAAAAACAGGACCATAGTCGGTAAAAATTTCTTCAAGCTGATTCCTGTAATAATCAATGTAGGAAGGGTCGCCGTAATCGGCATGATTTCTGTCCCATGGGGAGAGATAAACACCAAATTTTAAACCATGCTCCCTCGCCGCTTCCGATACTTCTTTTACGATATCCCCATTCCCATTTTTGTACGGACTATTCGCTACATCATGCTCAGTATATTCACTCGGCCAGAGGCAAAAACCATCATGGTGTTTCGCTGTCAGAATCACGCCTTTAAATCCCGCTTCTTTCAAAGTTGTCATCCATTGATCCACATCAAGCTCCGTTGGATTGAAAATCGACGGACTTTCATCACCATATCCCCATTCCTTATTTGTAAATGTGTTGGTTGTAAAGTGAAGAAAGGCAATCATTTCCATTTCATGCCAGTCCATTTGAGCGGCCGAGGGAATCGGCATTACAGGTTCAGGCGGAGCTATTTCGTTGACTTCGGAACCACATGAAATGAAAATAGTTTGAATGAGAAGGAGGGTTAAAATCAGGTGAATATTTTTCATTGGAGCGGATAAGAGTGGATGTTAGTTCAGACTCTTCCAAGGTAATAGTTTTGAGCTATTTTTAGAAAAGTGTAAAAACATCTGGAAGCAAGCAGAAACCCAATTATTGACATTGAGTACAATTTTAATAATTTATGAGAGTTAACTTAACACTGTTAACCTAATCCGATTATGTCTCTGCGAAATCAAATACTTGAAGTAAGCCGCGATCTCTTGATCCAACATGGATTTGGCAAATTAACGATGAGGAATATTGCCAAACGGGCTGATGTAACCGCAACAAGCATCTATCTCCATTTTGAAAATAAAGATGATCTTTTGCTTTCTCTTATTGATCAAAGCATTGAGCATTTGAAGGGACAACTGATTCGCGAAATCGATTCCTCAAAGGGACTCATACCACAGCTTGAAGATCTCGCCCGGGCCTATGTGCGGTTTGCACTTGAACATCCGCAGGAGTACGAAATAATCTATATGGTTCGCCCGGAAGAGATGCCGCAATATCCCAAAGAAAAATTTCAGCAAATCAGAAGTGCGTACGAGCTGTTGGGCCAGATTATTGAACAGGGAAAACAGGAAGAGTTGATTGAAGTTGAAAATTCCATGATTAGTGCATACACCCTATGGGCACAATTACATGGCATTGTTTCGGTCATTCTCAGTAAGAGGCTGGACACAAGAATACCTCAAAAGGAATTTATTGATCAGGCTATTGAGCACATCATCCAGGGATTTATCATTCAGAAAACACCCGCATAACAGGAGAACATTATGGAAACTTTCTTGGAGCAACTCGCATTTTTTGACGGACTATCCGGCTGGATTGCCTGGGGATCCATCATTTTAATCGGTTTGATTTTTGGATATACCGGGGCGCCGTTATGGCTCTGGGCAGGGGCAGGTTTAGCTGCTTTAACCGGACTTGGCGCGCCCGTTTGGCTGCTGGCGGTGTATGTGGTGCTGGCACTGATTTTTAATATCAAACCGATTCGCAAAGCGGTGCTTTCAGGCCCGTTGATGTCACTTCTCGACAAACTGAATATTTTGCCAAAAATTTCTGAAACGGAGCAAACCGCTATTGATGCCGGAACCGTTTGGGTGGAAGGAGATCTCTTTTCCGGAAAGCCGGATCTGAAAAAACTGAGCCGGGAAGAGTATCCGGAATTGACCGAAAAGGAACGGGCTTTTATGGATGGCCCGGTTGAGAAATTATGTTCGATGGTTTCTGACTGGGATGTTTTCCAGCGCCGCGATTTTGATAAACAAACATGGGAGTATTTTAAAAAAGAACGCTTCTTCGGATTGGTCGTACCTGAGAAGTATGGAGGGCACGGTTTTTCAGCTAATGCCCACAGCTTGATCGTTGCCAAACTTGCTTCGCGCTGCGGACCCCTTGCAACAACCGTAATGGTTCCGAATTCTCTTGGTCCGGCTGAATTGTTGATGCACTACGGAACGGAAGATCAGAAAAATCACTATCTCCCGAGGCTTGCCAAAGCTGAAGAGATTCCATGTTTTGCGTTGACCGAACCAAATGCTGGCTCGGATGCCGGTTCCATGCAAAGTCGGGGTGAAGTGTTCAAAGGTGAAGATGGCGAACTCTACCTCAAACTGAATTGGGAGAAACGGTACATTACACTTGCCGCCATTTCTACGGTTATCGGGTTAGCTTTCAAATTGTACGACCCTGAGAATTTACTTGGAAAAGGCGAAGAATTGGGAATTACCTGTGCACTTATCCCGAGTGACACAGACGGTGTGGTTCTTGGAAAACGTCATGATCCGCTTGGAATTCCGTTCTACAACTGTCCGATTCGAGGAAAAGATGTCATCGTGCCGGTTAGTGCAATCATTGGCGGAAAAGAAGGTGCGGGAAACGGTTGGCGTATGTTAATGGAATCACTTGCCGTTGGCCGTGGTATTTCGCTTCCCGCACAATCCGTTGGAGGAGCCAAAACGGCAACCCGTGCAATCGGAGCCTATGCAGCCATTCGTCAGCAGTTTGGGCTTAATATTGGCCGGTTTGAGGGAATCGAAGAACCGATGGCTAGAATTGGTGGCTACACATATTTGCTGGATGCTGCCCGAACCTACATTTGCGGAGCGTTAGATAAAGGAGCCAAACCCGCAGTGGTAACAGCCATCGCCAAATACAATTTTACTGAATTGGGCCGGGAAATCGTGAACGATGCGATGGACATCGTGGGCGGATCCGGAATTTCCCGCGGGCCAAGAAATATTTTTGCTCACTCCTATACGGCTATGCCGATTGCAATAACCGTAGAGGGTGCAAATATTCTTACCCGAACTCTCATGATCTTTGGGCAGGGAGCGATTCGAAGTCATCCTTATGCGTTCAATGAAATTGAGGCGCTGATGAATAAAGACGTAAAAAAATTCGATGAGAATTTCTGGAATCACATTGGTCATGCAATCCAAAATATGATTCGGTCCGTGCTTCTCAGCGTAACCCGAGGACGTCTGGCGAGCTCCCCGACAGGAGGCCCTGCTTCAAGGTATTACAAGAAACTGGCTTGGTCTTCTGCAACATTTGCATTTATGGCAGATATGGCTCTGGCATCATATGGTGGTGCTCTTAAGATGAAAGAGAAACTTTCCGGCAGATACGCAGATGTTCTGAGCTGGATGCTATTGGCTGTAGCCACCTTGCGCCGATATGAAGCAGAGGGAAAAAAAGAAGAAGATCAGATCTATTTCGAATGGGCAATGGAAGAGGCCTTTTTACGGATTCAGACTGCATTTGACGAGATCTACTCTGAAATCGATGCACCCGGACTGAGTTGGTTGTTCCGTGGCCCGGTAGCACTGTGGTCACGCATCAACCGAATAGGGAAGAAACCTTCGGATGAACTGGGACATAAAGTAGCCCAGGCCATGCAGACCCGGGGTGAACAGCGAGACCGGATCACAAAAGACATTTACATTCCTGCCGGTCGGGATCAGGCAATAGGGAAGTATGAACACGCCCTTGAAATGGTCGAAAAATCCTTCCCGGTATACAAGAAGTTGTATAAAGCGACCAAAGCAAGGGAGCTTGAAAAGAAACACGTTCTTAAACAACTCGATGCAGCTCTTGAGAAAAATATCATAACTCAGGATGAAGCCGAACTGGTTCGAAAGACCGAAGAAGCAAGATATGATGCAATCCTGGTCGACGAATTCACGTTAGAGGAATATAAGAGAAGTGCAGTAGAGCCGAAGAAAGATGCCGGTTTGAAAAGTCCGGATAAAAAAACGGTTCTTCTGTAGAGATTTTTTAAGAGTTCCCAATCCCAACCCACAGGTCCGTTTGACTGTGGGTTTTTTTTATGGGTCTAATAAAGCTTCTCAGCTTTCTCTGCGGAAGTCAGAATTCCTTTAATCATGGCCGAACTGAAACCGCCGTGCTCCATCTGGTTCAGGCCGGAAATAGTACAACCTTTCGGCGTGGTTACACGATCAATTTCGTACTCAGGGTGATTTTTCATGGCTCCTAAAAGTGAAGCTGCACCTTTCGCAGTTTGCGCCGCCATCGTGATGGATTCATTGGAGTGAAACCCGATCTCAATTCCTCCCTGAGAAGCGGCACGAATGGCCCGCAAAAAGAAAGCAATTCCGCATGCACAAAGAGCCGTAGCCGAAGACATTTGTTCTTCCCGGATTTCCAGTGTTACTCCAACTGTGTCGAAGATAGCTTTGGTAGTTTCGATGGGACCGGAATCTTTGGATTCAGAACAGATGCAGGTCATCGATTCCCGGATGGCAATAGCTGTGTTTGGCATTGCCCGCACTACAGCAACTCCTTCAGGTACATTTTTTTGGATGTCTTTGATTTTCGCTCCTGACACAACGGAGACTAAAAGATGTTTTTCTGCATCGAGGGCAGGTGCAATTTCTTTCAGAATACCATCCAGTTGATGGGGTTCCACACAGGCTATGATGACATCAGAATGTTTAACAGCTTCAATATTATCTGACGTAACCAGATATCCTTTTTCTGCATATTCGTTGAGTTTATCCGTACGCCGTCGTGTAAGATACATTTGGCTTGGCTTGAAAATTTCGGACGCAGTCAATCCGTTTGCAATTGAGCATCCAATATTACCGGCGCCTAAAATGGTGGCTTTTTTTTCACTAAAATCCATGGCGAAAATTTATTTATAGTTCGAGCAATGAGTATTTCGACAGTACATTTCAACAAAAAAAGAACTGCCAATGTCATGGTTTACAGGAACCAACTAAAGCAATACAGGTTCAATCTACAACCGTTGTGCAAAAAAAACAGCGCAAAAAAACTGGAAGCGCTTTTGTAACTTTGATTGGTGAAAATCAAAAAAATCTTGTAGACGGCGGCACGAATAGCTAAAATTAAGGTTCTCAATATTTAGAGAATATTTTGTGAAAAACGTTTTTTGATGCTGTTTTTCTGAACAATTTGCTTAATTGATAACCATTTACATGAGGATTTTAAAATTTGGCGGGAGCTCCGTAGGATCACCGGATGCTTTGCGCCGGGTCATCTCCATTGTTGAATCCAAACAAAAAGACCGGCGGCTGGTCGTTGTTGTATCCGCCTTGCGTGGAATTACCGATCAATTGATTGAAACGGCGAGTTTGGCATCTTCCGGGGATGAACGCTTTCAGGATTTGCTGCAGCAGATCGACAAGAGACATATCGATACCATTAATGATTTGTTTCCCGCCAGCAAAAGAAGCGAGGTGATTACTTCCTTTAAATTACTGTTTAATGAGCTGGAAGATGTTCTGCAGGGAGTTTGGCTGATCCGGGAACTTACTCTGAAAACCCTCGATTTTGTTGTAGGATTTGGAGAGCGTTTTTCCGCTCAGATTTTGGCATCCGCTCTGCAAAACCAGGCAATATCTTCACTTTATACGGATGCGAGGAACCTGATTAAGACCGACAATAATTTTGGTGCAGCTCGGGTTTTAACGGATCAGACTTATCAAAACATTCAGAATTACCTGGAAGAGAATGATGAGAGTGTAATTGTTGCAACCGGATTTATTTCATCAACACTCAATGAGGAGTCCACAACTTTAGGGCGGGGTGGCTCTGACTATACGGCGTCTATTTTTGGTGCTGCACTCAATGCCGAGGTTATTGAAATCTGGACAGACGTGGATGGTTTGATGACAGCAGATCCACGAAAGGTAAAGAATGCCTTTTCCGTAGAATTTGCTTCATATGAAGAAGCAATGGAGCTCTCTCATTTCGGAGCAAAAGTTATTTATCCGCCCACTATTCAGCCGGCGCTTAAATCTGAGATTCCAATTGTAATTAAAAATACCTTCAAGCCCGAGCATCCCGGCACTCAAATCAAAAAAGAAGTAAAGGAAAAGGGCGGGATTATACGGGGTTTATCATCCATCGAAAATGTGTCTTTAATAACGATTAAAGGCAGCGGGATGATTGGCGTTACAGGTGTTGCTTCTCGAATTTTTGGAGCAATGGCCAAGGTAAGTATCAATATTATTTTGATTACGCAGTCATCGTCCGAACACACGATTACAGTAGCCGTGTTGCCCGGGGATGCAGAAATTGCCAAAAAATCTATTTCCGATGAATTTTCAGAGGAATTCAAGAAAGAAATTCTCGACGAAATCCGGGTTGAAAATGATCTTTCCATCGTGGCGGTGGTAGGAGATAATATGCGCCAAATTCCCGGAATTGCCGGGCGGGTTTTTAACGCTCTTGGCAGAAATGGGATCAATATTGTGGCCATTGCGCAGGGATCATCCGAAAGAAATATTTCTTTTGTGATTGACCGAAAGAATGAGAAAAAAGCGATGAACACTCTTCATGACGCTTTTTTCCTGGCTGGGGTGAAGACGATGAACATCTTCCTCGTGGGTGTTGGCCTGATTGGAAGCACGCTTCTGAAAATGTTGAGTGATCATGCGCAGGAACTCTATAACGAGTACCAGATCGATGTGAATATTAAAGGGCTCGCGAACAGTAAAAAAATGTTGCTGAGTGAAGAATCGATTTCACTTTCTGACTGGGAAACACATCTGCAGCAAGACGGCCGTGATACAGATTTAGAAGAGTTTGTGGATGTGATGAGGCTCATGAATCTTCCCAATAGCATTTTTGTGGATTGTACTGCCAGTCCGGAGTTGAAGGCTTTTTATAATAATATTCTCTCCGAAAGTATTTCGGTTGTTACTCCCAACAAATTGGCAAATTCAACGAGTCAGGAGTTGTTTGATCAGCTCCACGAAACCGCCAAACTGCACAATTGTGCATACCGTTACGAAACCAATGTAGGGGCCGGTTTGCCGGTTATCGGAACCATCAACGAAATGGTAACCACGGGTGATCACATTCATAAAATTGAAGGAGTACTTTCGGGAACATTAAGCTATCTCTTTAATAGTTTTGATGATTCGGTCGGATTCAGCGATCTCGTGAAGAAAGCGAAAGAAATGGGATATACGGAGCCGGATCCCCGGGAAGATCTAAACGGGTTTGATGTGGGAAGAAAGCTGCTCATTTTGGCACGGGTAGCCGGTTATCAACTTGACTTTGATGACATTGACGTACAAAATCTTGTTCCCGAAGAAGCCCGCGATGCCAAGGATATTGACGAATTTTTTGAGAAGCTGAAAGAGTTTGATTCCGAGTTTGAAGCCATGTGGAAAGAGGCGGCAGACGAAGGAAAAAAATTGTGCTATATTGCACGTTTTGAAAATGGAGAAGCCGAAGTAAAGCTGGAAACCATTGCTTCCGATCATCCTTTTTATAATCTGTCCGGCAGTGATAATATCCTGGCAATTTACTCCTCACACTATGATGTAAATCCGTTGGTGGTGAAAGGCCCCGGAGCCGGCGCAAATGTAACGGCTGCCGGAATTATCGCCGATATTTTGCGGGTGGCTAATACCAAAGCGTACAGTAATGCAGGGTTTTGAGTAGCAGAAGTACAAGATAACGGTCATTGCGAACGGAGTGAAGTAATCTCCAAGTTTGGGGTTTGTCACGATTTCCATCGGACGGATCCTTCACAATGACAAGTAAATTTTATATCAATCAAATTCGATGTCCAAAACCAAATCAAAAAAAATCAAAGCTTTCGCCCCGGCAACGGTTGCAAATGTTGCCTGTGGGTTCGATGTGCTTGGTTTTGCCATTCACGGTCTTGGCGATTATGTGACGGCTTCCTTTTCTGATGAACCCGGATTGCGGATTACTTCCATTAACGGTGATGAAGGACGACTGCCCAAAGAAGCGGAAAAAAATACGGCCGGACTTGCCGTTCTTTCACTTTTGGAAAAAGTAGATGAAGCCAAGAAAACAGGAATTGAACTACAGATTGAGAAAAAAATGCCGTTGGGAAGCGGACTCGGTTCAAGTGCAGCAAGTTCTGCTGCTGCGGTTGTAGCGGTAAATGAGTTACTGGGAAATCCTTTTACTACAAATGAGCTTTTACCTTTTGCGGTTCAGGGGGAATTGGCGGCCAGCGGAACGGCTCATGCCGATAATGTGGCGGCAGCTTTGATTGGCGGATTCATCCTCGTTAAAACCCACAATCCTCCGGATGTAATTTCCCTCAACACTCCCGAAAAATTACACTGTACGGTCATTCATCCCGGAATTGAGATTCAGACCAAAAACAGCCGGAAGATTCTTAGAAAACAGGTTTCGCTGGAAAAAGCTGTGACCCAATGGGGGAACCTGGGGTCACTGGTAGCCGGATTATATACAAATGATTATGATCTGATCGGTCGCTCTTTACATGATGAAATTATCGAGCCTGTTCGCGCAGTGCTCATTCCCGGATTTTCCGAAATGCAGCAAGCTGCTCTTGATCATGGCGCTCTTGGATGTAGCATTTCCGGCTCGGGCCCTTCATTGTTCGCCTTGAGCACATCACAAGAACAAGCAGAAGAAATTGGAAAAGCGATGGGTGTCGTTCTGCAAAGTATTGGCCTGGAATACGACCTTCACATCTCCAAAATTAATACGGCCGGAGCCTCAATTGTGTAGAGTTGAGCACTAAAATCTGTATCCTGAAATTTGCATTCCTGCAGTATGAAATTTATAAGCACCAATAAAAAATCTGAACCGGTTTCCTTTCTCGAAGCGATGCGAAAAGGGTTAGCGCCTGACAGCGGACTCTATATGCCGGAGGAGATTCCTGTCTTGCCTGATTCTTTTTGGTCATCTGTTGGCGATTTGAGTTTTCATGAGATCGCCTTTGAAATGGCAAAACCATATTTGAAAGATGAATTGTCGGATGCTGAGCTTCAGTCCGTTATCGACGATACATTCAATTTTCCGGTTCCGGTCAAATCATTGGCAGATCATCATTTTGTGCTTGAACTCTATCACGGGCCCACACTTGCATTTAAGGATTTTGGCGCGCGTTTTATGGCTCGCCTCTTTTCGGAAAAGGCCCGAAAGGAACAGCAGGAGGTAACTATTTTAGTCGCCACTTCCGGAGATACCGGAAGTGCGGTAGCTCATGGATTTTACAAGGTGAACGGCGTAAATGTTTGCCTGCTTTATCCCAAAGGAAAAGTGAGCAAACTCCAGGAACAGCAGATGGCAGCACTCGGGGAAAATGTTACGGCTCTTGAAGTTGACGGCGTTTTTGATGATTGCCAATCCCTTGTGAAACAGGCATTTACAGATGAGGAGCTGAATGATGGAATGCAGTTGAGCTCTGCGAATTCCATCAACATTGCAAGACTTTTACCTCAATCATTTTACTATGCGTTTGCTTTGGCTGAACTTCAGAAGAAAGGAATCGGTCAACCGGTATTTTCCGTGCCAAGTGGTAATTTTGGGAACCTGACCGGCGGACTTCTCGCCATGAAAATGGGAATGCCGGTGCAACATTTCCTGGCGGCGACAAATGTAAATGATGTTGTACCCGAATATCTGAACGGAAATCAGTTTAAAGTCCGGGATTCCATTCAAACCATTTCCAATGCGATGGATGTTGGGAATCCAAGTAATTTCGCACGAATCCAGCATCTTTTTGATTACTCGGATTCAGCTATTCGAAATCATTTGACCGGATATTCGTACAACGATGAGCAAACTCGCGAAACCATTCGCGAAGTGTTTGAAGAAGAGGGATATCTGCTCTGTCCGCATACGGCTATTGGCTACCGTGCGGCAAAAGAATATCAAAAGGAGAAAGGAGAAAATGTTCCCCTGGTGACGCTGGCCACGGCCCACCCGGTAAAATTCAGAGATGTGATTGAACCGGAAATCAACAATCGAATTGAGATTCCTGAAAGATTGAAAGTCTGGCTTGAGAGAGAGAAGAAATCTGTTCCGATTCACAAAGAGTTCAAATCATTCAAATCATTTTTACTCGCTGAATTTAGATAAATTGTTTGTTTTATTAGACTTGCTTTGCTTTCAGTTTAGGGGAGTAATCGTTGATTTTTCGAGTCTCTGCTGTTAGTTGTAACTCATTTTAATTCATGCCGATAACCGAAAACTGGACAGCGATTCCTGGGTTACTGCGATTGATTCAAAATGTAACAAATATGTAATCGGTTACATTATTTTTTCTTATACTTAGAGTTGTCTGCAGCCAATAGGTTTATGCGACTTAGGCTTGGAAAAGCACTGGAAAGCAGAAGTGAATATTGTAATTATCAACCAAGAAGAGTTTAAAAAATGTCGGTAAAAGAAATTGCAAAGGCTGCGGGTGTTTCAACTGCAACCGTTTCCCGGGTGTTGAATGGATCCGATAAAGTCAGGAAATCAACGGCTAAACGCGTAATGAAAGTAGTTGATGAAATGAACTACAGGATGAATCATGTTGCCAGGAGAATGAAAGTGAAACAGACCGATTCGCTGGTAATAGGACTCGTGATCACGGATATTGATAACCCGTTCTTTTCAAGTATTGCCAAAGGTGTGGAGGATGTGGCATCGAAGAATAAGCTGGTGACGATGATTTGTAACACCAATGAAAACCCGGAGAAGGAGAGATTCTTTTTGAATGCCATGTTGTCTGAGAAAGTATCAGGGGTCATTATTGTCCCTACAACCGGGAATTTAGATTTTTTCAAGGAGTTGGTTGACGATGGTTTTCCGATGGTAATGGTAGACAGAAAGCTAAAGGGCTTGAAAATTGATTCAGTATCCTTGAATAATAAAAAAGGAGCCTACGAAGCAGTAAATCGGCTTATCCAGAATGGACACCGCCGCATTGGAGTTGTAGCCGGTATTAAAGGACTCAGCAATACACAGGAACGGCTTTTCGGATACAGGGAGGCGTTAAAAGAATCGGGAATCGAAGTGGACAACGATCTGATTTTTTATGGCGATTATATAGAAGCCGGGGGAAGAATGGCCATCGAGAAATTTATGAGCTTGAAAAATCCTCCAACAGCTGTATTCTCAACCAATAACTTGATGACTCTTGGATGTGTTAAAGAGATTTATAGGCAAGAATTAACGATTCCTGATGATCTAGCTATTATTGCATTTGATGATTCCGTGTGGTCAGAGGCTCTGATTCCTCCATTAACAACAGTAAAACAGCCTGGCTTTGAATTGGGAGTAAATGCTGCAGAACTGTTAATAAAACGCTTAAGCAATGGGGATTCAAATCGGGTGGACGTTGTTTTAAATCCGGAATTGGTTATCCGTGGATCATGTGGGAGTAATGTGGGTTAATCGAACTAAAAAAATCCTAAAAAATAGATATTCTGGTAATGTAAACGGTTACAGTACATGGTCGTGTAAAATCATTATTCAAGACAATTTACTCCATAAATGTAGTTTATTTTATGTAGTGAATAATGAAAATAAATTTCCTTTCTTTCCAAAAAAGCCTTTTTAAATACCTTAAAAGTGTCTTTGGTTAAAAAAATAAAAAAAACTTCCGTGAATATTTTTCTTGACAACGAAAAGTGAATCTTATACATTTATAATGTAAACGATTACATTACAAATCTATAAAAGCGCTTCTAAAGCGACGATAAATTGGAGAATTTTATGCTCGATAAAAATACAATGCTATTAGCCATTATCTTTTTTTTGGCGATACCTCTTTTGGGGATGGCGCAAAGTCATGAGGTGTCGGGAACGGTTACCGATGTTGAGACCGGAGAAACACTACCCGGGGTGAACATTATGATAAAGGGAACGGTGCAGGGGACTACCACTGATCTACAGGGAAGCTATAATCTTAGCTCTATTGCAGACAGTGATACACTTATTTTTTCGTACGTCGGTTACGAATCTAATGAGATAGCTGTAAATGGAAGACGTGTTATTGATGTGGAGATGTCTTCTGCAGCAATTATGGGTGATGAACTTGTAGTTGTAGGATATGGCTCCCTGAGAGAAAGAGAAATATCCGGCTCTGTATCGCGGGTAAATCCGGATGAATTTGATCAAAATGTAAGTTCGTCCGTTGATGAACTCTTACAAGGCAAGGCGCCGGGTGTTCAGGTTGTACAAAATAGTGGTGAACCCGGTGGGGGAATGTCCATCGATATCAGGGGAGTGGGTTCTATTAATGCAGGAAGTTCTCCATTGTATGTGATTGATGGCCTTCCTATTGATAACTCTGTATTGATCTCCGGAACGGGAAACCAAGTGGCATCCAATCCTTCTCCAAGAAATCCGTTAAGTGCATTAAATCCACAGGATATTGAGTCGATTGAAGTATTAAAAGATGCTTCAGCTACGGCCATTTATGGGTCAAGAGGTGCGAATGGTGTTATTTTGGTTACAACCAAAAAAGGGACTGCCGGAGATTTCCAGGTAAATTTTAATACACAATTTGGTTTCCAGAATGTGCATCAAAAATTGAACCTTCTGAATCCACAGGAATATATGGAAGGTATTAATTCTTTGATTGATGCAGGCGGTGGTGAAGAATCAGAAAGAGTGACCGAAATAATAGGTGGAGGAACCGATTGGCAGGATGTGATCTTCCGCGAAAATGCACCCTCACAAAAATACAATATCAATTTTTCCTGGGGGAATGCTAATACAACTTATTTAGTGGCATTGAATACCTCGCAGCAGCAAGGCCTGGTAGAAAATACCTCTTTCGACAGGTATGGGGCTCGGTTTAATCTCGCTCACAGTACAGATAACTTCAATTTTGGGTTTAACGGAAATGCCAGTTACATCAAAGATAAACTGGTACCAAACGGTTTTGATGTAAACCTGCGTGGTGGTGCTATTAATGCTGCAAAATTGTGGGATCCCACACGGCCAATCAGGGATGAAGATGGAAATTATTACATCACCGAGTTATACGATATTGATAACCCGGAAGCCATTACAACCGGAAATCACATCGATGGAAACCGCTACAGATTCTTCGGAACGGCATACGGAGAATATTTTATTCTGCCTCAACTATCGGCAAAAGTGAATGTTGGTGGGGATTTTAATAATGAAGATAAATCCGTTTATAAAGACAGAACCACGATTATCGGTAATTCATTAGGAGGCGTTGCTACCGCATACGAAGGAACACAATCAAATTACCTGGTTGAAGGGACTTTGAACTTCAAGGAATCATTTGAAAACCATACGATAAATGCTGTATTAGGGCTTACTACTCAACGATTTTTGAGACGAACAAGCAGCATGCAGGCAAATAATTTTATTACGGATGCAACCAATGCCGATAATTTTTCATTAGCTGACCGGTCTACGCTGGTTGTGGACAGCAATAAGTCGAGCAATAAATTATTGTCATATCTCGGGCGTATCAACTACACGTATTTAAACAAATATATTATTACTGCATCGTACCGGGTTGATGGTTCCAGCCGATTTGGTCCCGGTAATAAATTCGGATATTTCCCATCCGTATCATTAGGCTGGCTGATTGATCAGGAAGAATTTTTCAGTCCGCTCAGTGATACGTTCAGTATGCTGAAATTACGGGCAAGCTGGGGGAAAACGGGTAACCAGGAAATTGGTAACAACCGTTATTTAACTACTTTCAATTCCGGCGGACCTTATGTACTGGACGATCAGTTCACAAATAGTTTGAATCCATCACGAATTGCCAATCCGGATTTGAAATGGGAAACCACGGAGCAATATAATATTGGCCTGGACTTCAGTCTGCTGAACGACCGATTTTCCGGTGCTATTGAGTGGTATCAAAAAGATACTTATGACATGCTTTTGAACCTGCCTATTCCGACATCAAGCGGCTACAGCAGCCGGTTGGTTAATATTGGCGGGATGACGAATAAAGGGCTCGAATTTGCTCTTACTTCCTACAATATTTCCGGAAAAGAGTTTAGCTGGAGTACCGATTTAAACTTTTCCACGCTGAAAAACGAGGTGACGGATCTCGGAGGCTTGAACCAGATTTTTACGGGTAATACTCCAACATCCTCAGAAAATTCGGCCATTATTATTCCCGGCCAGCCACTTCGGTCGTTCTTTGGATATGAAGTAACAGGAATCTGGCAGGAAGGGGATGATTTCTCGGCCGTATCAAATATCAACAATCCGGGCGATTTCAAATTTAAAGATGTAAATAATGACGGAATTATAGACGGTGATGACCGGGTAATTCTTGGTAATTCATTTCCAGATTTTAGCTGGGGGATTGGAAACACGCTTAGTTATAAGGACTTTCAGTTTCACTTCTTCTTTAAAGGCGTGCACGGCATCAGCATGATAAACGGAAACCTTTTGGAGAATTATTTCCCACGGTCGGGCGTAAGGGTAAACAGGCTGGCTGAACCGTTCCTGAATCGGTGGACACCAGAGAATCCTTCCAATGATCAACCATCGTATTTGAACGTGAACCAGCTTGCACAGTCTGTGAATTCACGAACAGTTGTGGATGCATCATACATAAAACTGCAAACGGTTCGGTTAAGTTATAACCTCTCTCCGGATATACTCAAAGGTTTAGCAAGGTCGGCTGAGATATATGTAAGCGGACAAAATTTGTTAACCATTTCTGATTATGAAGGGTTTGACCCCGCTTTAAATCCAAATGGTAACGCAAATTTCAGAGTCGACTGGAATGGCTATCCATCAGCTACTACCTACTTGATAGGTGTTAATCTCGGCTTCTAAAAACCCTTTTTAAACTTTAAAACGAATAATTATGAAATTATCAAAGTTAATCGCATTTGGATTAGTACTTGCAATAACCCTTGTGTTAGCAAATGGATGTGGTGAATCAGCACTTGATCCGGAGGTATTCTCAGAAACGGCTCCCGAAAACACATTTGCATCTCTTGAAGGAATAGAGGCTGTGTTATATGGTGCACACGAAAATTTGGCCATGGTAGGCGGAAATGATGCTGCCCAGCAGTTAACATCCCTGGAAATTATGACGGATGTTGGGTTTGCAACAGCCGGCGCAATAGGTAACTGGGCGTTGAACTTCCAGGATTTTATCATGGATGGCGTGGGAAGCAGCATGTATGCTGTTATGTGGAACCAGCCCTACCAGGCAATACGAAACGTTCATATTCTCCTGGAAAATATTGATGATGCCGATATTAGTGACGCAAATAAAGAGCTGATCCGGGCAGAAGCACGATTTATCAGGGCTGTTGCATACTATAAATTGTATATGGTTTTTGGTCCCGTACCGTTACGCACCAGCACCGATCAGGAACTGGAACTTCCACGGGCCACAGAAGAAGAAATGATCAGTTTTATAGAATCAGAACTTCTTGCAGCCATTCCCGGCTTGCCACCCTACGGACAAGAAAAAGCATATGGCCGGGCTCATAAAGCTGCGGCTATGGGATTCCTTACAAAGCTTTACCTGAATACAAAGCAGTGGCAAAAAACAGCCGATATGGCCAAGCAAATTATGGATCTGGGAACATTTGATTTATTCCCTTCATACTTTGGCCTGTTCCAGGTTGCCAATGAAGGAAATGAGGAAATTATCTGGGCCCGGACAGGACGTGCCGATCTCGGCCGATCTGCCAACATCAGTTTTATGAACTTCGCATGGCCAACAGGTTTTCAGAGTAATCCCCGTACGGGATTAGAGTTTTGTGACGGTTGTAGAAATTTTGCCACTATGTTTCGGATTCGCGATGAATTCTGGAACTCGTTCGAGCCAAATGACAACCGAACCGACCTGATTATCCGGGAATATGTAAATACAAACGGTGAGCTCATCAACCTGTTACCGCCAAATGACAATGTGCGTCCGTTTAAATATTGGCCCGCAGATGATTATGCCGGTCCCGCCTACGGAAATGATATTCCCGATATCCGGTATGCTGATATCTTATTATCACGAGCTGAAGCTCTAAATGAATTAAACGGGCCAAACCAGGAGTCCGTTGATTTAATCAACCAGATAAGAAACAGAGCCGGATTGGAAGATATTACCTTGGCGGATTATCCATCCAAAGACGGTCTTCGCGGTCATATTCTTGACGAACGTGGCTGGGAATTCTGGTGGGAAGGAAAACGAAGAGATGACCTGATTCGTCACGGACTTTTCATTCAAAAAGCCCAGGAAAGAGGACTGCCGGCTCAGCCTCATCATGTACGCCATCCAATTCCCCAGTTTGCTTTAGATGCAAATCCAAATCTTGAGCAGAATCCTGGTTATTAATTAGTCGAAATTTTATACAATGGAGGCTGGTTCATTTTGCTCAAATGGATCGGCCTCTATTACTATTTAGATCTACTTCAAAAATGAAATTTATCCACTCACTGGTTCTGCTTTTATTGATTTCAACGCACGTTCATGCTCAGGAAAAAAAGCCAAATATCCTGTTTATTTATACAGATGATCAGGCCGTTTGGACGATCGGGGCGAATGGCAACAAGCAGGCTTCCACGCCGAATATTGATCGCCTTGCTAGCGAAGGTGCGAATTTTAAAAATGCGTTTGTGAGCACTCCGGTATGCAGTCCCGCCCGGGCTGCACTGATGACGGGCAGATACGCCAGCGAGTTTAGCATTGCCGACTTTATTCCGCAGCCGGGCCATCGATTATATGATCCTGAAAATGAGGTTGGACTGGATCCCGCTTCCATTACTTTTCCGGAAGTATTGTCAGATAATGGATATACGACCGGGCTGATAGGGAAGTGGCATTTAGGGGATTGGACGGCTGATCCTTCAAACAAATACCATCCTACTAATAACGGGTACGACTATTTTATGGGTTTGACGGGTGGCGGAACGTCACCTGTGGATCCACCTCTTGAAAAAAACGGAGAGGTAAAAACGTTTAAAGGATTAACAACGGATATTCTTACAGATGAAGCCATTGAGTTTCTCAAAAGAAATTCGGATAAACCATTTTTATTGAGTGTTCATTACCGGGCTCCGCATGGTGCCTGGTTACCTGTAGCCGAAGCCGATTGGGAACCTTACAAAGATCTGGATCCCGATATCCCCAATCCTGATTTCCCGGATCTTGATGTAGAACGGGTAAAACGCATGATGCGGGAATACCTTGCAAGTGTCAGCGGTGTGGATAGAAATGTCGGGCGCTTGCTGTATACACTTGATATGCTGAACATCGCAGATAATACCATTGTGATTTTTACGTCCGATCATGGCTATAATATGGGCCACAACGGGATTTTCCATAAAGGAAATGGAATTTGGGTAACGAAGCATCTGCCACCAAAAGAGCCAAATATTGGACAGAAATACAGGCCAAATTTATATGATTTGTCATTAAGAGTGCCTGTAATTGTCCGCTGGCCGGACGTGGTAGAGCCGGGAACAAAAGTATCGGAGATCGTATCCAGCCTCGATTGGTTTCCCACGCTTCTCGAAATGGCTGGCGCAGATATGCCAAAAGGGAAAATTGTCCGCGGCCGAAGTATGGTTCCTCTTCTGAAGGGTGAAACTGTAAATGACTGGAGAACCGATATTTACGCTGAATATTCCATGATCAACTATGCTCAGTCTTATATGCGGGCTTATCGCACAAAAGAGTGGAAGTTAGTGGAAGATTTTAGGAATCCTGAAAGAGATGAATTGTACAATATCGCCAAAGATCCGGAAGAGAATATTAACCTGATTTACGATTCCCGACAGAGCGTGAAAGACATCAAAAAAGAACTGGATCGTGAAATAAAAAACCATATGAATCAACTCAATGATTCTTTATTAGACACATTATCCGTTAACTAAATGTGACATGAAAAAAATAATTTTTTGCCTTGTAGCTTTACTCTCGCTGACAACCACAATACATGCTCAATCAAAAAGTGCACCATCAGATAAACAAAATGTACTGTTTATCATTGTTGATGACCTTAATATGCTTGTTGAAAGCTATGGAGCAGAAGGATTGCAAACTCCCAATATCGATAAGTTAGCTTCTGAGGGACGTGCTTTTACAAGGGCGTATGTGCAAAATCCATTATGCAATCCGTCGCGCGCATCCATCATGACGGGCAAACGGCCAAATGAATTAGATATCCAGAGACTCAGTAAGAGCTTTCGGGAGATGTATCCTCAAATAGAAACACTTCCCCAATATTTTAAAGAAAATGGCTATTACTCTGCCGGCATTGGAAAAATTTATCACAATTGGGGCGAGAAGTTTAAGGAAGGAGATCCTGAGTCGTGGTCTGAAACTCCGTTTTATCACTGGGCTGCTCATTTTCACGATTGGTATGTTCCGGGACGGCCCTATCAGTGGCATTACGATTTAAAAAAAGGGCCAGCTGTTCAGCGGGAAGATGTTCCCGACGAAGCCTATGTTGACGGTCGAATTGCCAATGCTGCTGTTAATAAACTGAGAGAATTACAGGAAACACCATTTTTCCTCGCGGTAGGATTCTGGAAACCTCATTTACCATACAATGCTCCCAAAAAATATTGGGATTTGTACGACCGGAATCATTTACCCTCACCACCACGCTACACGGCCCCGGTAGACGGCGTGCCTGATCTGGCCTATGTAAATTCAAACGAGGCCAGAAGTTATACCGATGTGCCGAAGGAAGGACCCATTCCTGAATCCAAAAAACTGGAATTGCGGCATGGATATATGGCATCGATAAGTTTTGTGGATGCCCAGATAGGAAAGGTTCTCGACGAATTGAAACGATTAAATCTTGATAAGAAAACAGCGGTCGTTTTTGTGTCAGATCACGGATACCACGCAGGCGAACATGGTCAGTTTGGAAAATGGACTACTTTTGAGCTGGGTACCCGGGTCCCTTTTATCATTAAAACACCCGATTTGAAAAATCCGGGGAAAAAATCAGACAGCATTGTGGAGATGATTGATATCTATCCAACACTGGTTGATTGGGCGGGTTTACCCATGAAAAAAGATTTGTCAGGTGTTTCGCTTGTACCCGTTTTAAAAAATCCTGAGGCTGATGTTAAACCCTTTGCTGTTTCCCAGACAACACGGCCGCTCCAGGGAGGCGCGGCATATGAGATTATTGGCTCTTCCATCCGGGATGAAAGATATCGCTACAATATTTGGGTTCGCAAAGAAGATCATAAAATCATTGCAGAAGAATTGTATGATCTGTCAACCGATCCGTTCTATGTGGAAAATATAGCAGACAAAAAAGGAGTGGAACCGATCAAAAAACGAATGTATAATCAGTTGATGGAAAAGATTGGAAATAAATGACACCTATGTCTGTAAACGATTACAAATATCTAATTTATTTTCTGATTCTTTCAAATCCATTACACACGTATTTCATTTTTTGAAAGATGTTCAAACGTCTTTCCTCTTGCTCTGAAATATATATTATTTGCCGTTAAAAGTTGTTAAAGGTAGATTTTTTGGATTTAAAACAATTATTCCAATGTTTTTATTTTTTCAACAAGTTCTTGATTTAAGTATGGGGGATATTTACATTTTAAATGTAAACGATTACATTGTAAGCGCTTTTAAATTGGAGAAGAAATGAAGAAACCGATGCTCTATAACAAACTGATGCTGTTAGTTTTTGTCTTGTTACTTATGACAACAGCAGGTATGGCCCAGGATCACGAAGTAACGGGTAAAGTTACCGATAGTGAGACTGGTGAAACACTACCAGGTGTTAATATAATGATAAAAGGGACTGTTCGTGGAACCACAACAGATTTAGATGGGGAGTATGTTTTGCCCTCATCCAGCCCTTCAGATACACTGTTGTTTTCGTATGTAGGATACGAAACAAGTGAAATTCCCATTGATGGCAGATCTGTTATTGATGTACTACTGGCACCTGCGGCAATTATGGGGGGCGAGTTGGTAGTAGTTGGATATGGAACTCTGAGGGAAAGAGACATATCCGGCTCTGTTGTGAACCTAGATGACAGCCGTTTTAACCAGGGTGTTGTTGAATCTGTAGACGAACTTTTGCAAGGCGCAGCGCCGGGTGTTCAGGTCGTGCAAAATACGGGTGAACCGGGTGGAGGTATGTCTATTAACATTCGTGGTGTTGGTTCTATTACCGGTGGAACGGCTCCTCTTTATGTAATTGATGGGCTGCCCATTGATAACTCTGTTCTTATTAGCGGTACGGGAAACCAGATTCCTACAAATCGTTCTCCCCGTAACCCTTTAAGTGCTCTCAACCCCTCTGATATCGAATCCATTCAAATCTTGAAGGATGCTTCTGCTACAGCTATTTATGGCTCCAGGGGCGCGAATGGTGTAATTATGGTAACGACAAAAAAAGGTTCGCAAGGAGCTCTTCAAGTCAACTACCGTGGCAGTTTTGGTATTCAGAACACTCATGACAGATTGGATCTTTTAAATGCACAGGAATATCAAGAAGTTGTCAATTCCCTGATTGATTTGGGAGAAGGCGGCGAATCAGATCGTGTAACAGGCATCCAAAATGGTGGTACAGACTGGCAGGAAATGATTTTCAGGGATAATGCTCCTATGCAAACTCATGATTTGTCTTTTTCATGGGGTAATCCCAACACTACATATTTGGTATCTGTTAATAATACATCCCAGGATGGACTGATTGAAGGATCAAGTTATAACAGGTACAATGCACGTTTCAACCTTCAGTATACATCTGACAAGTTTAAAATGGGATTCAATACAAACGTCAGCTATATAGAAGATGAGTTTGTCCCATTCGGTTTCGATGTAAATGAGCGATCCGGGGTAGTCAATGCAGCGAAACTCTATGATCCTACAATCGCAGTTTATAATGATGCCGGTGAATATGTAGTTACTCAATTCGCAAACCTTGATAATCCTGTAGCTCTCATCAACGGTACAAATATGGATGCAGATAGATACAGGTACTTCGGTACTCTGTATGGTGAATATTTTATCCTTCCAAGTTTATCCGTCAAAGTAAATGCCGGCGGAGATATTAGTAATGAGAAAAAGAATATCTATAAAGATAAAACAACCGTTACAGGAAAATCACTGGGTGGTATTGCCACTGTATACGATGCGGGCCTTTATAATTACCTCGCAGAAGGAACCATCAATTATAAGCAGACCATTGAGGATCACAGATTTGATGCCGTTGTAGGGATTACCACCCAAAAATTCATAAAAGAATACAGCAGTCTGCAAGGCTCCGGTTTTAGCACCGATGCAACCCAGGCGTATAATATGGATTTGGCGGAGCAGTCTACTCTGGATGCATCCAGTTCTAAAAACACAAATACGTTGCTGTCTTATCTCGGCCGGGTAAACTACTCGTTCAAAGATAAATATAATCTAACGGCGAGTTACAGGATTGATGGTTCCAGCCGGTTCGGTGAAGATAACAGGTTCGGTTTCTTCCCTTCCGTATCGGTAGGCTGGTTAATTGACCAGGAAGAATTTTTTGCTCCATTGCGGGACAAAATCTCAATGTTAAAACTGAGAGCCAGCTGGGGTGAAACCGGAAACCAGGAAATTGGTAACAACCGATCACTCATTACATTTAGCTCCGGTAGTACACTTGTTCTCGATAACGAATTTGTAAATACGTTAGAGCCTTCCCGAATTGCCAATCCCGATTTGAAGTGGGAAACCACCGAACAATTTGATGCCGGTTTTGATATCAGCTTTTTCGATAACCGCATGTCGGGTTCGGTAGATTGGTTCTGGAAAAATACCCGGGATATGCTGATCAGTTTGCCGGTTCCACGATCATCCGGTTATAGCAGCAAATTGGTAAATATTGGAAGGATGGTAAACAAAGGTCTTGAAGTATCTCTGACCTCCTATAATGTAGAAACCACAGACTTTTCATGGAGATCAGATTTAAACCTGGCCACTTTGAATAATGAGGTTAAGGATTTGGGAGGTGACATCGAGCGAATTCTAACCGGAAGCATCCCAACCAAATCAGGTAATGCGGCCATCATAACTCCCGGTCTGCCTATCTATTCGTTTTATGGTTACAAAGTTGACGGAGTCTGGCAAACCAACGAAGCGGATGCAGCCGCAGGTTACGATGCCGTGCCTGGCCAGTGGAAATTCCACGATACAAACGGTGATGGCACCATCAGCGCAGAAGACAGGGTAAACCTCGGTAATTCCATTCCTGATTTTACATGGGGTTTCGGGAATACAGTTAATTACAAAAACTGGGAGCTTCATGTTTCTATCGAAGGAGTTTCCGGTGTGAAAATGGTAAATGGAAATCTGCTGGAAACGTACTTCCCGTATGTTTCAACGGTACGTACCAATAAATTGGCAGAGCCGCTTCTAAACCGCTGGACCGTTGATAATCCAACAAACGATCAACCTTCGTTTATAGATTCAAGTGATCAGGAAGCGTATGCGCTTAATTCCCGCACGGTGGTAGATGCCTCTTACATTAAACTGCAAACAGTACGGCTTACATATACATTGCCGCAAACATTTATCCGGTCTGCCCAAATATATGTAACAGGACAAAACCTGTTGACATTAAGCGATTATGATGGATTTGATCCGGCACTGAATCCAAATGGAGATGCTAATTTCAGGATTGACTGGAATGGCTATCCATCCGCAAGGACCTACTTGGTCGGTGTAAATCTTGGCTTTTAATTTCAATTTATAAGGATATCTATCATGAAATTTTTAAAAACATTCAATTACGCATCTATAGCTTTAGTTTTGATTTTGTTCGCGAGCTGTAGTGACTCGTTGGAGCCTGAAGTGTATTCAGAGACAGCTCCCGATAATCTCTTTGAAACTTTGGAAGGGATAGAATCAGTTCTCTTTTCAGGATATGCCAACCTTGCCGAAAACAATGGTAATTCACTGGCAAATGTTCTGGGAGTTGAGGAATGTATGGGAGATAACGGATACGTGGTTTCCAGTTGGACCCCAACGTACCAGAACTTTATTATGGATCCCGCTTCCGTACACACATTTTTCTATACAAAACCATACGAAGCCATTCGGGATGCCAATATTATTTTGGAAGAAATAGACGATGCACCGATTGATGCATCGTCAATAACGCTGATTAAAGCTGAAGCTACATTTATCAGAGCTGCGTCATACTACACCTTGTATATGCGATTTGGCGGGGTGCCTCTGAGAACCAGCAGTGATGATGAACTGGAACTCCCAAGAGCTTCCGAAGAAGCAATCGTAAGCTTTGTTGAAAGCGAACTGACAGCGTCCCTTTCCGGCTTGCCCGAACCAGGCGAAGAATCACAGTACGGAAGAGCCAACAAAGGTGCTGCCCATGGGTTTTTGATGAAACTTTACCTGAATACAAAACAGTGGCAAAAAGCTGCCGATGAAGCAAAAACCATTATGGATATGGGCGCTTACGGTCTGTTTCCCGATTATTTTAGCCTGTTTTTTGTAGCCAATGAAGGAAATGAAGAGATGATCTGGGTGAAAGAAGGACAAAAAGATACGGGCAGATCTGCAGGTAATTCTTTTATGAACTTTGCGTATCCATATGCGCCCTCTCCCTTTTATTATCATCCGCGTACCGGATTGTATTTCCCGGAATCAGCCCGAAACTTCGACGACTCCAACTTGTTTGTTTACGATTCATGGTATGAAACATTCGATCCCAACGATACACGCAAAGATCTGATCATAACAGAATATGTAGGCGAGGACGGTGAACTTCATAACCTGGCAAATGTGGATGACGAAAACATTGGAAGACGGCCATTTAAATACTGGCCTGATGATGGAGCCGCAGGTCCCGGATATGGAAATGATGTTCCGGTAATCCGATATGCAGATGTTCTTTTAACCCGGGCTGAAGCACTTAACGAGCTGAATGGTCCGAACCAGGAATCTATAGATCTTATCAACCAGGTAAGAGAACGGGCAGGAATCGATGATCTTCAATTATCCGATTTTGGATCAAAAGCCGATCTTCGGGACCATATTCTTACCGAAAGAGGATGGGAATTTTGGTATGAAGGAAAACGCCGGGAAGATTTGATACGTACTGGTAAACTGATTGAAAGAGCACAGGAACGTGGTTTGCCGGCTCAATCATATCATGTGCACTATCCGATACCTCAAACAATAATGGATGCAAATCCGGCACTTGTTCAGGATGAGGGATATTAAGCCATAGATTAAACAGAAACGAATACAAATAGTCTCTTATATATTCTATCTCTCTTGTTTCCCCTGCCCTGACTCCCCGCGCCGGAGAAGGGGCAGGGGTAGGAGAGCTTTAAAAAAAACGAATCATTCAACAATGATAGTTTTTTGATAAAAACCCAATGATTATCAACAGTCAATATTCTCATACACATTTTTCTCCAGCCTGTTCTTTTCAGAACGGCGCACCTGTTTCTAATGGGAGCTGGCGTATGAAAAGAATGTCAAAAGAGAGAATGGCTGTACAGTGCTTGTTCATCTTATTTTTGTTTTCGGGCTCACTGTATGCTCAAGCATTCGATTTAGAAGGAGTGATTGTTGATTATTCAAGTGCAGAGACAGGCCTTTATTTGGGCTCGCCATCTATTGCTGTTTTAGAAAACGGCACATATGTGGTTTCGATTGATCCGTTTGGTCCTGCCATCAACAAATCGGAGAAACCCCGTGCCGCTAAACTATTTTCTTCGAATGATCAGGGCAAAAGCTGGACGTTTATAACCGACGTCCCGAATACATTTTGGGCTGGTCTTTTTACGCTGGATGGGGATTTATATCTGATGGGATCAACAGACGAATATGGAGACCTGGCAATCCGGAAAAGTACAGACGGAGGGCATACATGGACCACTCCTGTGGACGAACATACCGGGCTTTTAAATACAGATTATGAATATCATACAGCTCCCGTTCCGGTTGTCACTCACAACGGAAGAATTTGGCGGGCCATGGAAGATCGGTATCCGCCGGAAAAATGGGGCGAAAATTTCAGGGCGTTAGTTGTTTCTGCACCTGTAGATAGTGATTTATTGGATGCTTCCAGTTGGACGATCAGCAATCGCCTGCAATATGATCACGAAAAATGGGAAGGGTATGCGTGGCTGGAAGGAAATATTGTTGTGACACCGAATGATGAATTGGTAAACGTTTTGCGTGCCGATTTCCGGCCGGAACCCATCTATGGCAAGGCAGCGGTTGTTAATATTTCAGAGAATGGCGAAACGGTATCCTTTACTCCGGAAACAGGATTTATTGATTTACCCGGTGGAACGAAAAAATTTACGATACGCTATGATGATACCTCCCAAAAGTATTGGTCTTTAGTGAATTATATACCGGAAGAGTACGCTGATTTTAGTGAATTCCGCCCTGATCAAATTCGCAATACCTTAGTCCTGGTTTCATCAAAAAATCTGACGGATTGGAAAATCAACAAAATCATCTATCAACATCCCGATGTAAAACATGTTGGTTTTCAGTACGCAGACTGGCTGTTTGAAAACAACGACATTGTTTCTGTGATACGGACGGCTTACCCCGATCATGAAGGCAGAAACGCTCATAATGCTCATGATTCTAATTATATCATCTTCAAACGGATCAAAGACTTCAGGCAGTATGAATAATCACCATTCAAAAAAGGATGAAACCATGAAATTTCCAGCGAAATTATTTGTTGTGATTACGATTCTGTTTTGGAGCGGCAGTTCAGTTTCATGCACATCAGAATCTCAAAAAGAGGAAGAGGTTCATCAAACACCCAATGTCATCCTGATTTTAGCGGATGATTTTGCCATCGGAGATCTTGCATCCTTTAATGGCGGAATCACCAAAACGCCCTCTCTTGATAAGCTGATTGATGAAGGAGTTTATTTCAATCATGCGTATTCCGGTTCTGCCGTGTGTTCGCCATCCCGGGCCGCACTAATGACGGGACGATATCCACATCGAACGGGCTCCGTTACATTAAACATGCAGCAGTATCCGGAACTTTCCCGAATTGCTAAAAGTGAAGTAACCATTGGAAATGTTTTTCAGGAGAATGGCTACAAAACCGGGCTGATCGGCAAGTGGCATAACGGCCTCGGCGAAGAATATCATCCACTTAACAGGGGATTTGATGAATTTGAAGGTTTTGTCGGCTTTAATGTATCCGAAACCTATTTTAAATATAGTCTTGATGTTCAGGGTACCTATCATGATGTGGATGACAAATACCTCACCAATGACCTGACAGAAAGAGCCAAAAATTTTGTGAACCGGCATAAAGCCGAACCATTCTTTTTGTTCCTGGCACATTATGCGCCTCACCGTCCGTTAAGCGCGCCGGAGGAACTCATCCAGAATTATTTAGACAAAGGATTTAACAAAAATACGTCCACCATCTATGCAATGATTGAAGTGATGGACCGGGGAATTGGTGAGCTTGTAGACGAATTAAAGAAACTTGAAATCGATGATAATACCATCATTCTTTTTTCAAGTGATAACGGACCTGATCCCATTCCGGGAGAACGGTTTAATGTAGATATGAAAGGCACCAAGTATACGGTGAATGAGGGCGGGATTCATGTTCCGTTTGTGGTGCGGTGGCCCGATACGCTTCAGCCGGGAGAAAGAGACCAGGTGATTCAATTTACTGACGTTCTTCCAACATTGGCAGACCTGCTTTCTCTGGACGTGAAGGAAGACCTGAAATGGGATGGCGGGAGTTTCAGGGATATTCTTTTTGATAAAAATGCTGCCGGTGATTTACCTCCTTACAGGTATTGGCAGTGGAACCGTGGCGTACCAATGTATTCGCATAATGCTGCGATAAGAGATGGAGATTGGAAACTGGTTCGGCCATATGTGACAAGGAATGTACCGGATGCGGAGTCTTCTGCCCGGCCGGTACTTTATAATATTGCAGATGATCCCTCCGAATCCGTCGATGTGTCCGACGAAAATAGAACACAGTATCAAAAAATGCGGGTTTACCTCCGGCAATGGGCTCGTGACGTTGAAAATGACAGACTAAAAATTGATGATTAAATGAAAAGACGCGCACACAACAGGCTCATTATAAACTTCCTTTTTTCACTCCTGATGATAGCCGGATTAAGCAGCCGGTTATCAGCCCAAGGTTCGAAAAACCAGGAGAAGCCAAACATCATCCTCATCTATATTGATGATATGGGCTATTCAGATGTGTCATCATACGGAAAAGAATTTGGGCAGAATTTGACAGAAACGCCCAATATGGATCGATTGGTAAAAGAAGGAAAGAAATTTACGAACGGCTATGCCTCGGCGCCGTTGTGTAGTCCTTCACGAGCTGCACTTTTGACTGGAAAAACACCGGCCCGGCTCAATTTCGAATTCGTAACCAAAAACGAAACCGACGATTATTCCTGGGATGATGAAGAGTGGATCAAAAAATTTGAAGGTTACGATTTAGTTCCCCCACCATTTACGCTGAATCTTCCCCTGGAAGAAGTAACCGTGGCGGAAGCATTGAAGAAAGGTGGCTACGAAACAGCAATTTCCGGAAAATGGCATGTCGCCGCGCATAATAAGCACTACATGGGATGGTCAACAGAGTTTGGGCCTGAGCATCAGGGGTTTGATTTTGCCAAGGAAACCTTCGGTTCACATCCCTATAGTTACACCGTTGGCGGGCAAAAGAAAGACACCAAAGAGTATAAAAAAGGTGAATATCCGGTTGACGCCTTGACGAATCGGGCGATTGATTTTCTTAAACAGGATCATAAAAAGCCATTCTTTTTGTATGTGAGCCACTATTATGTTCACACGCCGGTGGAAGTAAATGCCCAATGGCTCATCGATAAATATCGCAAAAAAGCAGGCCCGGATCTTTCCGAAGAACGTGTTGTGTATGCTGCCTTTGTAGAAATTGTGGATCACTATGTAGGCGAGTTACTTGATGCTATTGACAACGAAGATCTGGCAGACGATACCGTGGTAATTTTAACTTCTGATAATGGCGGCCACCCGGTATATGCGTTTACGCGTCCGTTCCGGGGAAGTAAATGGAATGTATACGAAGGCGGAATTCGGGTCCCGTTTGTTGTCCGCTGGCCGGGTGTTGTGGAAGCCGGTTCCCAAAGCGACGCACCCGTTTCACAAGTCGATCTTAAACCTACATTTATGGACCTGGCCGGTGTGGAAAACTATGAACAAGGTTTGGATGGGAAATCCATTGTTCCGCTTTTTTATGATGATGAAATCGATACGTTTAAAAATCGAACCTTATACTGGCATTTTCCTTATTACCATCCGGAAGGAGGCGAATTTGAAAAAACGCAGTCTCATATTGGGCTTGAAACCGGATATGTCAGCCAAACGCTTCCGCAATCAGCGATGCGTAAAGGAAATTTAAAACTGGTTTATTTTTATGATGGTGATAAAGCTGAATTGTATGATTTAGCAAAAGATCCGTCAGAGCAGAACGACTTGAGTTCTGAAAGACCCTGGGACACTCAAATGATGAAAGCTGAACTGCTTCAAAAATTACACGAAGCCGGAGCCAGATTTCCAAGAGTTAACTCTAAAAAGAATTGAAATAAGGATATCAAAAAAATTATGACTTCAAATCAATCTGAAAAATATCACGGAATTATTCCTCCGGTGGTTACCCCATTACTCGATCAGAACACTTTAGATCACGAAGGTCTGGAGCGTTTGATCGATCACATTCTTGCAGGCGGTGTTCATGGATTATTCATTCTCGGCACCACCGGAGAAGGCCCCGGTCTGAGTTATAATCTCCGCGCTGAAATCACAGAAAAAGTTTGTGCACAAGTGGATGGAAGCGTTCCTGTTTTAGTGGGGATTACAGATACATCTGTCACAGAAAGCATACGTCTGGCTGAAAAAGCTTCGGATGCCGGAGCAGATTCGGTAGTTGCGGCACCGCCTTACTATTTTGCAGCGAATCAGCCTGAATTGCTGAACTATTTCCGGACACTTGCGGATCAGTCACCGTTGCCGCTGTTTCTGTATAACATGCCTTCTCATACTAAAGTAAATTTTGCCCCGGAGACCGTTCAGGAATTAGCCAAAAATCCTAATATTATTGGGTTTAAAGACAGTTCGGGTGATGTAATTTATTTCCAAAAAGTATTAAGCCTTTTGAAGGACAATCCTGACTTCACGGTTCTGGTCGGGCCGGAAGAAATTCTGATGCAAACCATGCTCTCAGGTGGACACGGCGGCGTGAATGGTGGCGCCAATATGTTTCCCACCGTGTATGTGGATATGTATAATGCTGCCAAAGAGAAAGATTTTAACCGAATGCAGCAGCTTCAGAAGAAAATCCTTGCCATCAGTTCCGGACTTTATACGGTGGGTAATTCACCCATGAAATATTTACAGGGTGTGAAATGTGCTCTGTCTTTAATGGGAATTTGCAGCGACACCTTTGCCTTGCCATTTCATGCTTTTGAAGGACAGGAAAAAGAAAAAATCCGTGAGGCTTTAAAACAACTCGATTTGGGAGAAGTGATTCAATGAGTACAATAGATATCATTATTTTTATCATCTACCTGCTGGGGATTATTCTTTTTGGGATTTCATTCTATCAGAAAGAACGAACCTCTGATGATTATTCTACGGGTTCCGGAACACTTCCGGCATGGGTGATCGGACTTTCTATTTTCGCCACATTTGTAAGCAGTATCAGTTTTCTTGCATTGCCGGGATCGGCCTTTTCCTCCAACTGGAATTCATTTGTATTCAGTCTTTCTATTCCCGTAGCCATTTTTATGGCCATTAAGTTTTTTATTCCACTCTATAGAAAGGTGGGAAGTCCGTCAGCCTATACCTATCTGGAAGAACGGTTTGGTCCGTGGGCAAAAAATTATGTCGCTTCCTTTTGGCTTCTCACTCAGGTAATGCGCGTAGCCGTGATTCTCTATTTGCTTGCACTACCGATGTACGTAATTCTCGGATGGGATATGAGAATTATCATCATTATTACAGGAATCAGTGTGATGATCTATTCCATTCTCGGTGGGATAAAAGCGGTCATCTGGACCGATGCTATTCAGGCCATTATTTTGATTTTTGGAGCCATCATCACGCTGGCTGTGTTAATGTTTTCACTCCCGGAAGGACCTTCTCAATATTTCGATGTTGCTGCTCAATATGATAAATTCAGCCTCGGAAATTTCAGCCTCAGCCTGACCGAATCTACATTCTGGATTGTTTTCATTTATGGCATTTTTATCAATCTCCAAAATTACGGAATTGACCAGAATTACATTCAGCGGTACATGACTGCCCGAAATGAGAAAGAAGCGATCTCATCGGCGTTTGGCGGAGGACTGCTATACATTCCCGTTTCACTGCTCTTTTTTATGATCGGCACAGGATTATTTGTCTACTATAATGTATATCCCGATCTGCTTCCTGCCGAGTTCAAAGAAGCCGGAATGGCCGACAGTGTTTTTCCTTATTTTATTGTAAACGGACTTCCAACTGGCATTACCGGATTGTTGATTGCCTCTATTTTTGCAGCGGGAATGAGTACCATTTCAACCAGCCTGAACAGCGGTGCCACAGTTATTCTGAATGATTTCTATAAGCGATATACAAAACAAAAAGTAAGCGAAAATAAGTCCGTTAAAGTACTTTATACAGCCTCGGCCGCGATTTGCTTGCTCGGCGTTTTGATCTCTTTTTTGATCATCAGAGTAGAAAGTGCTCTGGATATCTGGTGGAATCTTGCGGGAATTTTCAGCGGCGGTATGCTGGGCCTGTTTCTGCTTGGTTTTTTCTCTCAAAAAGTATCCAATTTACCGGCAATGATTGGCGTTGGAATTGGCCTGTTGATCATTATATGGATGAGCCTTTCACCGGCCTATTTCGGCGGTTCTCTGGAAGCTTATCAATATTCACTCCACAGCTATCTCACGATCGTGATTGGAACTCTTGTAATTTTTCTCACGGGATTTCTGCTTTCGATTGTTCTGCCTCAAAAAGACATGAATTAATTTCAGCAATATAATTTTGTAAATCATGAAAAATAAGTCTCACTTCCCTTCCATAATGTATACGATTACACTCATGATATTTTTGGTGAGTGCGGTCAATTCGGAACCTCTTGAGTTTAATAAAAGTACAGAATCCGAGGTTTTACGGGCAGATTCTACCGGGCAGGTTCAACCCTCAGAGCAAGAAAAGGATTTCAGTACACTTACGCGTCTCAGTTACAACAATCCGGATATTACCGTAGACCTCGGAGTTGGGTTATGGGCAACCCCTTTTCCGGTGGATTTTGATGAAGATGGCCAGAATGACCTTCTATTAGGTTCCGGCGGACGCCCCTATAACGGAATCTACCTTTTTGAGGGAACAACCGATGAAAAAGGCCCACTTGTTTTCGAAAAGGGAAAACGGCTGAGTGCCTCCACTGCCAGCTATAATATGCAGATTTCACATTTAGAGGATTCCTGGGTGATTACACAACCCGGAAAAGCCTATCCCGATTACAAAAATACATTCCTCGAAAATCCTGTAGAGATTCCATTTGATCCCGAATTTTACATCGGCCGGGCTAACCAATGGAAATATTTTGATTACAACGGAGATGGTGCCACAGATCTAATTATCGGTGCCAGTGACTGGCGGGATTATCGCTGGGATGATGCATACACAAAAGAGGGAAAATGGGTAAATGGTCCATTGCGGGCATTCATTTACTGGATGGAAAATAAAGGCACGGATGAAAATCCCGACTATGCTGAACCGAAAAAAGTGATGGCCGGAGATGAGCCGGTGGAAGTATACGGAATGCCATCCCCAAACTTTGCAGATTTTGACGGCGATGGGTTACCAGATCTTATGCTGGGTGAATTTTTAGACAAGTTTACGTTTTTCAAAAATATCGGGACTCGTACGAATCCGAAATATGCTCCGGGTAAACTCTTGAAAAATAATGGCAATGTTGTGAAAATGGATCTCGAAATGATCACTCCCTCCGCACTCGACTGGGATAAAGACGGAAATGTGGATTTGATTGTTGGAGATGAAGATGGCCGCGTGGCGTTTGTGCGAAATACCGGTCGCATTGTGAATGATGTACCTGTATTTGAAGATCCTGTTTATTTCAAACAAAAAGCTGATGAAGTAAAAATCGGAGCTCTTGCAACGCCATTTGCGTACGACTGGAATGGCGACGGCAACCAGGATATCATTGCGGGCAACACCGCGGGATATCTCTTGTTTGTTGAAAATCTTGGTGGATATCCGCCGAAATGGGCCGCACCCGAATACCTGGAAGCGGACGGTGACGTGATCCGGATTCTTGCCGGAGAAAATGGTTCTATCCAGGGACCGGCAGAAGCAAAATGGGGCTACACGGTATTATCCGTAGCTGACTGGAATGGAAATGGCCTGCCAGATATCATCATTAATTCCATTCTGGGAAAAATAATGTGGTATGAAAATATCGGAACCCGAAGTAAACCAAAGCTTGCTGCTGCAAAACCTGTTCAGGTGGAATGGCAGCGGGCTAATCCAAAGCCGGCCTGGTTCTGGTGGGAACCGGTAGGAAAAGATCTTGTGACCCAATGGAGAAGTACGCCCCAGGCTATCGATTTGAATGAAGATGGATTGACGGATCTGGTTGGGTTGGATCAGGAAGGATTTCTTGCATTTTATGAACGAAAAAAAGTAAACGGTGAGCTTAAGCTGATGCCACCCAAACGCATTTTCTACGCAGATAAAGGCGTGCCTTCTGTTTATGAAAGCGGGCATCATGCGATTGAAATTGGTACCGTTGGTCACCCCGAAGATTTGGTTTCCTACAATGAAGAAGGAGATCTCGCCTATCTGGCCAGGGCACGCCGACCTGTTTCTCCAATGACGATTTCAACGATTTTTAGAGTGCCGGGAATAAAAGAATACATGAATGATTCGGGTAAAGATCTTGACAGAAAACCATTAAGACTGAATGCCGGATGGGCCGGATCGAGCGGACGAAGAAAATTTCATTTGGTTGACTGGACAGGAGACGGAAAACTAGACTTGATTATCAACAGCGGAACAAATGCGGATTTGATGGAAAACGTTGCTGAAAATCCGGGAGAATTTATTTTTCACGGAAGGGGACGGCTTGATGATAATCCCATTGGCGGACACACATCAAATCCTGTTACAGCAGACTTTAATAAAGATGAAATACCGGATCTACTGATTGGCGGGGAAGACGGATTCCTCTATTACAAAGAGAATCCAAGAACGAAGAAATGATGATTAATAAAAAAAGATCTACATAACTGATTTTGTAAACGATTACACAAAAAATCATGCACAGAAAAAGTAAATACTTCATTACGATACTAATCCTTTTTGCAAGCATTTCATGTACGCAGAAGGCTGATATTTCAACAGATAATGAAGAAGTGTCCGGCATAAAACATCTGAAAGTTTACTACAAGGAAGGACGTTTTGCAGGTTGGCCGGCGAATAATGGTATCTGGATTTGGGAGGATGAAATTCTTGTTGGATTTGTGGAATCAGAACATCTCGATACTGATGGTTTCCATTCATACAACCGCGAATCAGCTCAGAATAAATATGCGCGTAGTCTTGATGGAGGTGAAACGTGGACGATAGAAGATGCTTACGAACAGGGACAGACGGGGATCGCATTTGATCATAAGATACCGGAAGATGAAGCCGATCAGCCAGTAGATCTTGCGGAACCCATTGAAGATTTTACAGATTCAGGGTTTGTGATCACATTTATGCGCGACAACTATCACAATGGTCCGTCCACATTTTACTATTCCATGGATCGCGGAAAAGAGTGGAACGGCCCTTACAAATTTCCAAATCTGGATACTCCAGGTGTGGCCACCCGAACAGATTACATTGTGGAAGGTCCGCAGGAATTGAGTGCGTTTATGAATGTCGGGAAAGAAAACGGGCGTGAAGGCCAGGTTGTCTACACCAAAACGACTGATAGTGGACTGAACTGGGAGTTAGTGTCCTACATCGGTGGAGAGCCGGAAGGATTTAATATCATGCCGTCAACTGTTCGGCTATCCGATACGGAATTGTATACGGTAATGCGAAGCAGAGAACCGGAACCCCGCCGCGATTTTCTGAAAGCTTTTCGGTCAACCGATAATGGTGCTACCTGGACTGAAGAACCTAATCCCGCATTTGATACAGGAAATGGAGGCTCGCCACCGGCACTGGTAAAAATGGATGACGGTCGCCTTGCACTGGCATACATTTTCCGAAGTGATTACGGATCGAGAGTTCAGCTTCGGTTGAGTGAAGACAATGGTAAAACATGGAGTAACGAAATTACGCTGCGAAGCGGAGATGGTGCGACCAAAGATGTTGGTTACCCGAGAATGGTTCAGCGGGAAGATGGAAATCTTGTAGTTATCTATTATTGGAATAATGCTCTTAAAGAAGGTGCAAAACCGTATCGATACATCGCAGCGACCATCGTGAATCCTGATATTTACAACTAATTCTGAAGAGTTATGAACGAGAAGTTTTTTATAGGTATCGATGTTGGAACCGGTTCGGCAAGGGCTGGAATTTTTAATCAGTCAGGAATGATGCTGGCTCAGGCCAGTAAAAAAATTCAGATGTGGCGGCCAGAGGCAGACTTTGTTCAGCAGTCATCCGAAGATATTTGGCAAGCGATATGCTATTCTGTAAAAACAGCGATAAATGAAGCGAATATCAAACCTGAATCTATAGGTGGAATTGGATTCGATGCAACCTGCTCTCTTGTGGTTTTAGGGGACGAAAATAAACCACTGACCGTAAGTCCTGATAAGGAAAATGAACAGAATATTATTGTATGGATGGATCATCGGGCAAAGACAGAAGCCGAAGAGATCAACCAAATGGGGCATGATGTTTTGAAATATGTGGGAGGTGTGATCAGCCCGGAAATGCAAACGCCTAAACTTTTATGGCTGAAGCGTAATATACCGGATACCTGGAACAAAGCCACCCGCTTTTTTGATCTGCCTGATTATCTGGTTTTCAGGGCTACAGGCGAAGATGTCCGTTCGGCTTGTACTACTACGTGTAAGTGGACCTATCTCGCTCATGAAGATTCGGACTCATCAGCAAGTATTGGCTCATGGGACAATTCTTTTTTCCAAGAAATTGGTCTTGAAGATCTGTCTGATGAAGGATATAGAAGAATAGGCACTAAAATTCGCCCGATGGGAGAACCGGTCGGTAAGGGACTTACCGAAACATCGGCTGAAGATCTTGGATTGATAGCCGGCACTCCTGTTGGTGTTTCGATTATCGATGCACACGCCGGTGGATTGGGACTTCTTGGAATGACAGAAAATGGCTCATCATTCGACAACCAGATCGCTTTGATTGGAGGCACCTCCAGTTGCCACATGGCAGTTTCTGAAAAACCACGATTTATCGATGGGGTCTGGGGACCGTATTATTCAGCCATGATTCCCGGAATGTGGCTGAATGAAGGCGGACAATCGGCTACCGGCGCTCTGGTTGATCACGTTATTTTTTCATCAAACCACGCAAATGATTTAAAGGAAGAAGCTGAAAAAAAAGATAACACCGTCTATGAATTGTTAAATAACCGGCTGGAAGCTCTTGCAAACAAAATGAGTTTGAAAGATGTCGGTATGCTGACGAGAGAATTACACGTGCTCCCATATTTCCATGGAAATCGATCTCCCAGAGCGGATGCTTCTTTGCGGGGCGGAATGGTCGGATTGAAACTTTCATCCACTGTGGATGACCTGGCCCTGCAATACCTCGCAACAATACAAGCTGTGGCGTACGGAACTCGTCATATTATCGAAGAGATGAACAAGCAAGGATATGTGATTGATCAGATTTCGGCGACGGGAGGAGGTACGAAAAACGAGATTTTTTTAAAGCAACATGCAGATATATGCGGTTGCAAAATTATTCTTCCGAAAGAACCTGAAGCCGTTCTGCTTGGCAGTGCGGTATTGGCCTCTGTAGCTTCGGGGACTTATGAAAATGTAACCGAAGCGATGTTTTCCATGAATCATCGGGGGAAGATCATCGAACCCAACAAGAATCAATTGGTGAAGAAATATCACGATTTAAAATATAAAGTCTTTCACAAAATGTATGAGGATGAAAGATCCTACAATGAACTTATGAAGGAGAGTGATTTTTCTTCATGATTTTTCAGGGGCCGGATAAAGAAATATAAATAGCAACGAAAGGAATAATACTATGAAGATAAGTGAAGGTAAGAAAGGGCAGAAAAGAGTGATCGGCAGAACGCCAAAGGTCGGGATTCGCCCTGTAATTGATGGACGTCGCAGAGGAGTCCGTGAGTCCCTGGAAGAGCAGACGATGAACATGGCCAAAAATGCGGCGGCCTTTATCACGGAGAATATCACTCATTCCAATGGTTTGCCGGTGGAGTGTGTGATTGCCGATACCTGTATCGGCGGCGTGGCTGAGGCAGCAAGAGCTGCTCAGAAGTTTGAGGAAGAAGGAGTGGGCGTTTCCCTGACGGTGACCCCGTGCTGGTGCTATGGCTCGGAAACCATGGATATGCACCCCTGGTATCCCAAGGCCATTTGGGGATTTAACGGAAGTGAGCGTCCCGGGGCGGTTTATTTAGCAGCCACCAAAGCCGCTCACGAGCAAAAAGGTCTTCCGGTGTTTAGCATCTATGGAAGCGAAGTCCAGGATGCCGGGGATGAGACGATTCCCGAAGATGTACAGGAGAAAATGCTTCTTTTTGTAAAGGCAGGATTGGCCGTGGCTGAAGTTCGTGGAAAATCCTACCTGTCGATCGGCTCGGTATCCATGGGGATTGTGGGTTCGATGATCCAGGAAGATTTTTTTGAGGATTATTTCGGGATGAGGTGCGAGGCGGTGGATATGTCGGAATTAACCCGCCGGATGAACGAAGAGATTTATGATCAACAGGAGTTCTCTTTGGCAATGGAATGGGTAAAACAGTACTGCAAAGAAGGCGAAGATATCAATGCAGAAGCCATTCAGCAGAGCCGGGAGAAAAAGGATGAGAATTGGGAAACCGTGGTCAAGATGACCCTCATCATCCGCGATTTGATGATTGGCAATCCAACGTTAAATGAGGCGGGCTATGAAGAAGAAGCGTTAGGCCATAATGCCATTGCCTCCGGATTCCAGGGACAACGGCAGTGGACGGATCACTTTCCCAACGGCGACTTCTCGGAAGCAATCCTCAACTCGTCGTTCGACTGGAATGGAATCCGGGAGCCGTTTGTAGTGGCCACCGAGAATGATACACTCAATGCCGTCTGTATGCTGCTGGGGCATTTGATGACCAACTCGGCCTCTATCTTTGGAGATATCCGAACCTACTGGAGTCCGGAATCTGTCAAGCGGGTGACCGGGCACGAACTTGAGGGCAAAGCCTCCGGGGGAATCATTCATTTTTTAAACTCCGGTTCTGCGACCCTGGATGGTACCGGCCGCCTAAAAGAAAACGGAGCCTCTGTGATGAAGCCTTATTGGGACATTTCCCCGGAAGAAGCCGAAGCCTGTTTGGACGCCACGCGATGGTGTCCGGCTAACCTGGAATATTTTCGGGGAGGGGGATATTCCTCCCAGTTTTGTACGCAGGGGGAAATGCCGGTAACCATGACGCGGATCAACCTGGTGAAAGGGCTGGGACCTGTTCTGCAAATTGCCGAAGGATTTACCGTGGATATTCCGGGCGATGTTCACAAAACATTAAATAGAAGAACCGATCCGATCTGGCCCACCACGTGGTTTGTGCCCAACCTGACCGATGAAGGAGCATTCAAAGATGTCTATTCGGTGATGAACAACTGGGGATCCAATCACGGAGTAATCAATTATGGGCATGTCGGGGATGCGTTTATCACCCTGGCCTCGATGTTGAGAATTCCCGTATCGATGCACAATGTACCCGAACAAAGGGTCTTCCGTCCGAGTGCGTGGGCGGCCTTTGGAACCAGCGATCTTGAAAGCGCCGACTACAGGGCCTGTGGTAATTTTGGGCCTGTATTTGGCAAATCCCATTAACAACCAGAGAGAAATCCGTAGCTGGAAAACTGTCAATAAGTAACCCATGTTTGACAGACAAGCACCAAAATCCCGGTCAATGACATGGACCGGGATTTTTTTATGTTCGAATGAAAAACCAAGCATACAGTAGCGCCTACCTTAACTGCTTGCTATTTATTACTTTGTAAGCGTAGAATAAATCAAAAAATTACGGTCGAAGAGAACTGCACTTAATAATACCCAATGATTTTTGAGGGATTATTTGAACCAATTATTTTGATTTAAAGGTATAATTTCCAATATTTGTTATACAAATAATATATATATGTCTATGGATTTAAAAATCAAAAACCAGGCGGTCACTTTGGTTGACCAGGTAGAGAAAAAACTATTCGAATACATCGCCCAAAATAATATGAAGGTGGGCGATTCGGTGCCCAATGAAAATGAATTATCGGAGGCGCTTGGCGTCTCACGAAGTGTATTAAGAGAGGCTTTGAGCCGATTGAGAATGCTTGGCGTGGTTGAATCAAGAACACGAAGAGGGATGGTTCTAAGTGAACCCCATATGTTCGGAGGACTGCAACGCGTAACCGATCCAATGATTTTGGGGGAACAGTCTCTTATTAATCTTCTGGGATTTAGGGTAGCTCTTGAACTAGGGATTTGCAGTAGCATTATCGACAATGTAAACGATAAATATATTGCTGATCTCGAAAAAATTGTGGAAGAAGGGGGTAGCTACGAGCTCAACTTCTATAAAGCTGAAAGTGAAAATGCATTTCATTCCAAATTATATGAAATCACGGAAAATGAAAGCATCATGCAATTCCAGGAGATTATCTATCCGGTATCATTATTTATCAGGGATAAGTTCAAAGACTTTTTTGAGCCTATTAATAGAGAGTTACTTCAAAAAGATGCTCTGATAACCCATCAGGATTTGTTGTCATATATTAAAAACAAAGATAAAGAGGGACTCCGGAAAGGAATGGAACAACACTTTGCTCCATATAGCAAGTTTTTAAAAGCAAGCAAAAACGGCGAAAATCTAAAGAAAAACAAAGCAACGGGTTAGAACTTATATTTGGATTAGGTTTCCATGAAAGTAGCATTTTTATCTCTTGCTTTTTTTTTCATATGCCAGCCCCTTTTTGGAAGCCAATCTGAGAATGAGAAAGCAAAATCCATAACCTGGTCTGTCCACTCTTCACTTCCCCCAGTCCCCGGTAATAATAGTCAGCCCGGGTTGGCAGGAGCTTATGCAGGTGTGATTCATAATAGTCTTGTTATTGCGGGGGGAGCAAATTTTCCAGATGCTCTCCCATGGGAAGGTGGGACAAAACACTACTGGGCCGATGTATATGTTTTGCCGTTGGATGGAGTCAAAGACTGGTCTGTAATGCCAAATGCTCTGCCAAAAAAAATGGGGTATGGGGAGTCAATTACACTTCCTGAAGGAATATTACTTATTGGAGGAGAGAATACAGAAAGGGTTTTAAGTGATGTTTACCTGATGCATTTTGATGAAGAAGAAAAGCTGGTTTTCGAAAAGTGGCCAACTCTTCCGGTTCCGTTAACCAATATGACCGGCACGGTTATTGATCAGAAAATCTATATTGCAGGTGGGCAAGAATCGCTGGAAGATGCCGCCGCAACCAATCATTTTTTTGTTCTCGATCTCCAAAAAAAATCTGACGGATGGAAAGCGCTTGCGCCCTGGCCCGGTCCACCGAGAGCATTTGCAGTTTCAGCGGGACAAAGTGACGGATTTGATAATTCATTTTATCTTTTTAGCGGAAGAAATTTCGGCCCGGATACTCCTACTCAAATCCTGACAGATGGGTATGTCTACAATCCACGTTTAAACTCGTGGAAACCTCTTTCAACGCCGGACGATTTTGGTTTTTCCATCATGGCTGGTACGGCGGTCGCATCCGGAGAAAATCATATTTTATTAGTGGGAGGGGATGATGGCTCCTTATTTATGGAGAGAATTAACCTTCAAAAGGAAATCGATTCTTTAAGCCAGACTTCAATCTCTCCTCAGACCAGGGATTCTATAGAAGTTTTGCGGACCAAAATAAATGATAAGCTCAACAATCATCCGGGGTTTAGTCGCAGTATTTTTCTTTATCATACCATTACAAATACCATCACCAAAAGTGATGATGTTTCCTTTCATCTTCCGGTAACTTCTAACCTGATTCCAACAGAGAATGGACTTTTTCTCACCAGCGGAGAAATAAAGCCGGGAATACGAACGCCGGATGTGATCAGAGGCGAGTTCCTGGAATTCAGAAAGGGTTTTGGATGGGTAAATTCAATCGTTCTTATTCTATACTTCGGGGTGTTAATCTGGATAGGCTGGATCTTTTCTAAACGCCAAAAAAATACAAATGATTTTTTCCGTGGAGGCAAACGGGTTCCATGGTGGCTGGTAGGATTGAGTATTTTTGGAACTGCCTTGAGTGCAATCACATTTATGGCAATTCCCGCCAAAGCATACGCTACAGACTGGAGTTACACTATCATTAATATTGGAATTATTGTGGTGGCACCTATTGTCATATTGGTTTGTATTCCTTTCTATCGGAAGCTGGACATTACAACGGCGTATGAATATTTAGAACAACGTTTTAACGTAGCAGCCCGGTTATTTGCAAGTATATGTTTTATCCTGTTTCAGATTGGCAGAATGGGAGTGGTTCTTTTTCTCCCGGCCATTGCGCTGAATGTTGTTTCCGGTATCGATATTTATCTCTGTATTGGTATGATGGGAATTTTTAGTCTTGTTTATACCATGCTTGGCGGAATTGAAGCGGTGATCTGGACGGACGCTTTGCAGGTAATTGTTCTTTTGGGTGGAGCTGTTCTTGCATTGATTTTGATATCCCAGGGAGTTGATGGAGGGATTACTGAAATCATATCAAAAGGGATGGCAGATGGCAAATTCAGCTTGGGAGAGGCAAGTACAGATCTTCAAAATCCAACTCTTCTCACATTAGTGATTTCTGCACTGTTCGTGAATCTGACGACATACGGAACAGATCAGACGATGGTACAGCGATACGTAAGTACCGAAACGGAAAAAATGGCTGCAAAAAGTCTCTGGACGAATGCGCTGCTGACGATTCCCGGTACATTGATTTTCTTTTTCGTTGGAACGGCATTGTATGTGTTTTATAAGGAAAATCCCCTGCTTTTAAGTACGACAATCACAGGTGGCGATTCCATTTTCCCCTGGTTTATCTATACACAGATGCCGCCGGGAATTGTGGGGCTTTTGATAGCGGGAATTTTTGCGGCTGCGATGTCTACTCTTAGCAGCAGTATGAACTCAGCCGCAACGGCTTATGTCGTAGATATACATTTTCGGTTTGACTGGTCGGATAAACTGGACGGACTAAAACTTGCCCGTATTGCCACATTTGTTTTAGGGATCGCAGGGATCGTAGTAGGGTTGATGATGGCCACATGGGATATCAAGTCACTTTGGGATGAATTCCAGAGAATTTTAGGGTTGATTTTAGGAGGTATCGGCGGACTCTTTTTTTTAGGATTGTTAACCAAACGGGCAAATGGAGTAGGAGCTATAATCGGGTTAGCCGGCAGTATTTTTGTGCAAATATGGATCAGTCAGTCCGGGGCTGTACACCTTTTACTGTTTGCCGCAACAGGATTTGTTTCCTGTTTTATAATCGGATATCTGGCCAGCCTGGTTATATCAACAAATGAAAAAGATATCTCACGCCTGACAATTTACGGTCAAAGAAAGACAAACAGGAATTCGTTTCCAATTCCCAAAGAGTAGGGATGAATAATAAGAAGGAAGAAAAATTACTTCTGCAAAAGCAAGCAGAAATTAGGGTAGAACGAAAAGATATTTAGAAAAAAATAGCAAATAATACACTCTTCTTATGCATCTCTAAGTGACTAAGGTTCAAAGGATTGAGAAGCATAATATCAGTTCACTATAGGATTAAAATCGCGGATTGTTAATGAAGGGGACCATGAAATTTCAACACATAAACCGAAGAAACATTTAGATATGGAAAATTTTTTAAACGGCTTAATAGCGGCACCTTTTACACCCATGGATCAGGCAGGAGCTATCAATTACGAAGTGATTCCAAAGTATGGAGATTGGTTAGTAAAAAGTGGGGTGAGTGGTGCTTTTGTCTGCGGAACTACCGGAGAAGGGGCTTCATTAAGTTTTGAGGAAAAGAAAGCAGTCATGAAAGAATGGGCAAAATGTTCAGAAAGTGCACTCAAGATAATTGCCCATGTAGGTGGAGTGTGCCAGTCGGAAAGTGCAGAATTGGCAAAATATGCTTCCGGGATTGGATCAGATGCCACAGCAGCGATGGCTCCTTTCTTTTTTAAACCTCAGACAGCTTCTGAACTTCTCTATTTCTTACAACCCATTGCAGAGGCGGCTTCAGACCTGCCATTTTACTACTATCACATTCCTTCTATGACCGGTGTGAATATTCCGGTCTCCAAGATTTTAGAAATTGCAGGGAAGATTATTCCAAATTTTGCAGGGGTAAAATATACTCATTCCGATATGATGGACTTGCAGCAATCGATCAGAGTTAGTGATGGGCGTTTCGAACTTTTATTCGGGTCAGACGAAATATTAATGTGTGGACTGGGAATGGGTGTTCAATCTGCAGTAGGCAGCACGTATAATTACATGGCACCGGTTTATACCGAATTGATGGCAGCTTTTAAGGAGGGCAATATGGCTAAAGTGAGAAAACAGCAGCAATTCTCTGTAAAAATTGTCGAGATAATTATCAAATACGGAGGGGGTGTTCGTGGGGGAAAAGAGATTATGAAATTGATAGGGTTGGACTGCGGGCCATGCCGGTTACCATTTAAAAAGATTTCTGAAGAAGAGAGTTTATCCCTTAAAAATGATCTGCTGGAAGCCGGATTTTTTGAAAATTGAATACAATGAAATATACCACTGATCGTGTAAACAGATCTGTTAAGCGTTAGATAAAAAAAAGAGGAGTAGTGGGTGAAATGTCAAGTAGTTCAAATAAATCTAAAATTTTTGATTGGGTAGAAGAAGATCTGAAAAAAAGGAATATCAAAATAGTGAAGAAAGATAAAACCCGTCCCTGGGGTGGGTTTTTGTGATCGACAACTCTTCACTTTCGGTATTTATCAACAACTTTTTCCCCAATACAAATTTTGTGACTGATGATGCAAATCTCTCATACAGTCCCAAAATATTAATCGTTGAACCTGGTAAACGGCTCTCTTGGCAGTATCATCACCGGCGTTCAGAACACTGGAAAATCGTTGAAGGCTCCATTGGGTTGATTATAAGTAATACTAATGAGCAGACACCAATGGTTGAATTATTTTCCGGAGATAAAACAAGCATTGCACTTGGCCAGCGGCACAGGCTGATTGGGCTGTATGATTGGACTGTGGTAGCCGAAATATGGCAGCATCAGGATCCTCAAAATCCATCTGACGAAAATGACATTGTTAGAGTTGAAGATAATTTTGGCAGAGAGAACCCAGGATAAGAATATTCAGGATTTGCTCTGACAAGGACTTTTAAAAGTAAAACCATTCATATTGATAAGCCACTCTTGTTGTTCGATAGCCTTTAGGAATGTTCATCTCCGAGGTGCCAGAACCATTCTGAAGTACATTGATTAACATATTTTTAAGAAAAAAAGTATAAATATTATTTGTATTACAAAACAAATTTCAGTTAATTACTTGAAAGCGCTTTTAATAGTTAGCGTCTTTTTTTGCTTTAAATCATAAATAGAATGCAATGAACATGAGTTACTACATTGGAGCGAACAATCGGAAGAAATTTTTACAAGCTCGATACTTTTCTTTTCTCAGCTCATTTCTGATCGTATTGCTTTTCATGGGCACCGCTTATGCCCAGCAAGATATTACTGTAACAGGCCGTGTTACCGATGATAATGGTGAGCCACTACCTGGTGCTACAGTAATGGTAGAAGGAACCTCGCATGGCACAACCACAGATCTGGATGGCCTGTATGAGGTTAATGTAAGTGGGGATGCTATTTTGATATTCTCATTTGTTGGATATGAAACCCAACAGGTTCCGGTTGATGGAAGAAGAAGTATTGATATAACCCTGACAATGTCTACGGGTACATTAGATGAATTGGTTGTAATTGGTTACGGCCAACAGGAACGTTCGCAGGTAACCGGCTCAATTTCATCGATAAGTTCCCGTGAAATTGAGAATCAACCGGTAACAAGTGTGGACGGGTATTTGCTGGGAAAAACCTCTGGAGTCCAGGTAGTTCAGACAACAGGTGAACCTGGCGGTGGAATGTCCGTTAACATCAGGGGGCTTAGCTCCATACAGGCCGGAAATGATCCGCTTTATGTAGTGGATGGAGTTCCCATTAAAAGTGGGGATGCCTCCGGATTAAAAATTGGCGGTAGCCTGAATGCGTTGGCCGATGTTAACCCAAATGATATCGAATCTATTGAGGTGTTGAAAGATGCTTCAGCTGCTTCTATTTATGGTTCTAGGGCCAGTGGTGGGGTTGTGTTGATTACCACAAAAAGAGGAGTTCAGGGCAGCAGACCACAAATTAATTTTTCAGCCTATTCAGGAGTTCAGAGAATTACCCGATACATAGAAGTAGTAAACGGAAATCAGAAAAGAGAACTTTTGACGGAAGCTTATTACAACTACTTCGGAAATTATGAGCAGCTTCAACGAGATTGGATGACCGATACTTTGAATACCATGTATAGTGCAAACACACACTGGCAGGATAGAATGTTTGATACAGCCCCGATGAGTAATGCAAACTTATCTATTTCAGGTGGTTCAGACCAGTTGCGATATTCTTTAAGTGTTGGTGCCACAGATCAGGAAGGGATTGTTGCAAATAGTGGTTTCAGCAGGATAACCGGGCGATCGAATTTAGAATATCGATCTGATAAGTTTACACTCGGAAGCAATCTGTCCTATGCGAATTCTCAGCACGACATGATTCGGCAATCCGGAAATGGAAACGGTAACTGGGCAAACTGGACCAATCAACCTTCCTTCCAGCCACCAGTAGATGACCAGGGAAGAACATGGAAAAATGAACCATTAATTAATTTAACGGAACCGGTTCAGGATAATAAACGGGACCGATTGATTGGGAACGTATACGCTCAATATGAATTTATTGAAGGTCTTGAACTTCGGAGTAACTTTGCGATTGATAATATGCAGATTCGGGAGAGTATATTTTTCCCAAGCACAGTAGCTCCTGTTGGCTCGGAGAGAAGGTCAAGTGCATATTCTGGCAGGGATTTCGGCTGGATTAACGAAAACACTCTCACTTATAAAACTACCATTGCGGAGGGACACAACCTTACAGGGCTTCTGGGATTCAGCCAACAGAAAAACACCAGTGAGTTTATGGTAGCCGAAGCCAGCCAGGCTGCTTCTGACAAAATTCCTACTGTCAATGCCGGATCTATATTGGAAAATGCATCATCAGCAACAACCAGCTGGGCTATGGTTTCTTATTTTTCCAGATTGTTATACGACTATGATTCGCGATATCACCTGACTGCGACTTTCCGGCGGGACGGATCATCCAAATTTGGTTCGAATAACCGGTTTGGTAATTTTCCATCCGTTTCTGTGGGATGGAGAATTTCTGAAGAAGATTTCATGGAAAATATCCAGCCGGTTAACAATTTAATGGTTCGTGCAAGTTACGGACTAACAGGGAACCAGGAGGGAATCGAAAATTTTGTTTCACAGGGAGTGATTGTTACCGGTGCCGATTATTTAGGCAGAGGTGGTATTCGATCTGTGGATATGCCCAACCAGGAATTAGCTTGGGAAAGTACCCGTCAGTTTGATTTAGGTGTGGATCTTAGCATGCTGGAAGATCGGTTAAACTTTTCAGTGGATTATTACAATAAGAACACCAAAGATCTTCTTTTTAATAAAGAACTGCCAAGTAGTACTGGTTTTTCTTCTGTGTTAGTGAATTTGGGAGAAATTGAAAACAAAGGATTTGAGTTTGATCTTACCACACGAAACCTGGCTGGTGATCTAAGCTGGACAACCAATTTTAATATCTCTTTTAACCGCAATAAAATTCTTTCATTACCCAATGGAGAAGATGTCTTTTTTGGGAATGAGGTTTATCGGGAAGGAGAGTCCATTGGCACTTATTATGGATACGTATTTGAAGGAGTTTATTCTACTGACGATGATGTGCCGGCTGGTCCCGAACCAGGAACTAAACTGAGAAACCAGGCAAATGGTCCTGAATTTCAGGCAGGGGATATCATTCTGAAAGATTTGAATTCAGACGGAATTATAGATTCAGACGACCGCCAAATCATTGGGAATGAACAACCTGATTTTATAGGTGGTTTTACCAATAGTTTTGCCTGGAAAAATCTCAGCTTGGATGTTTTCTTCAACTTCTCCTACGGAAATGAAAAATATAATGTGCTCCGCGAAGATCTGGAGAGTTGGAACGGGCTTTACCAAGCAGTTACTCTGTATGCGTATGAGAACAGATGGCAACAACCCGGAGATGTTACCGATGTACCCATTAATGCGAGAGCCCGGAATTTCAGTGTAGATAATGACCGGGGAGGAACATCCCGATGGATAGACGACGCTTCTTTCCTCCGTCTCAAAACCATCACTTTATCCTATAACTTTCCCGGAAGTTTAACAGATAAACTCTCTGTAAGAAATGCACAGATTTTTGTAACGGGACATAATTTATGGACGCTTACAAACTGGAGGGGAAGTTACGACCCTGAGGTATCTGGTTATCAGTATCCTATTTCTACATCTGTAACCGCTGGAATCGATATTAACTTCTAAAAAATATACTATGAAAACTTATTTAAAAGGATTATCACTCATTTTTCTGCTTTTATTCGTTTCGTGTGATGATATCCTGAATACATCACCGGTAAGTGAATTGACTCCGGAAATTTCTTTCGAAAATGGAGAAGATGCAGAAGCAGGTATTTTTGGTGTCTACAACCGGTTGCTGAATGCACTTGGAGGTGGGAATCGATTCTTTGTATACGGCGAAATCCGGGGTGACGGAGTTACCTTTGATGGTACAGCGCTGGAAACGATAGACGAAAGCAAATTGCAGCCAACGATGTCTCAGGCAGACTGGGGTCCATTCTATGCGGTAATTAATGGAGCCAATCAGATTATAGATGTGGTTCCGGGGATTACCGAGGGCATTACAGAAGTCAAACGAAGTCAAATAATTGCTGAAGCTCATTTTTTGAGGGCTTTAAGTTATTTTTGGCTTGTCAGGATTTGGGGAGATGTACCGTTGCCAACCAAAGCATATACGTCTGTGGCCCAGGAACTGCAATTATCCCGCTCACCTATTTCCGCAGTTTTTGATGTAATTGAGGAGGATATTGATATAGCTATCCGTGATTTGCCAGAGAGCTATTCTACAAATACGGAAACCAGAGGACGGGCAACCGTTGGAGCAGCTCATGCTTTAAATACCCATGTATCTTTATGGATTGCACAACGGGAAAATGGTGGTGAAGAGTACTTCAACAGAGTCATTGAATCTGCTAACTATATCATAAATAGCCCTGAATATGAATTGGTTGACAGCTTCGCGGAGATATTCAGTGAAGAAGATACACCAGAATATATTTTCGCGATGATTTATGATAATTCGTATCAGCAAACCAATTCGATTGCATCTTACTTTTTTGTAGAGCCATACTCAAGCAGTTTAAGAGCTGGAGTGCAATTCGACCAGATTGTGCACGATCATGTAGCTGCATATCCTGAAGATGAACGAACCGACGTTTATTACAGAGAAAAACGTCCGGAAGATCTTGTTCAACATCCGTTCCTCGTTAAGTTTCCCGGAAAAACATTCGATAGTGAAGGATACAGCAATAGTGATTCAAATATCCCTTTGTTCAGATACTCAGATATCCTGTTGTTAAAAGCAGAAGCACTGAATGAAACCGGGAACACGGCAGGTGCAGTATCTTTGGTGAATGAAATAAGAGAAAGAGCCGGATTAGCAGCTATTTCCGCCGCAAGCAAAGCCGAAGCGACTGACATAATTCTGCATGAACGACTCATTGAATTGGTGGGTGAAGGGCATTATTTCTTTGACTTGGTAAGAAATGGAAAAGCAATAGAGCTATCCGAGATTTTGTCTGAAGAACAGATTCTTTGGCCAATCCATGTTGAAGAATTGACCCAAAATCCAAATTTGGATCAAAATTCATACTACTAATCCGAGCAATGAACACTCTTCTAAAAAATTTAAGTAATAAATAATTATGAAAACAAAAAAGATGAATAAGAAAAGCACTTACTCTACGTCTAAAGTAGCGAAAGTTCTTATGCTTCCATTGTTGATGGTGTTCCTCAGTCAGTGTGAATTGTATGAGCTGCCAGAGGCAGAACCTTATATAGGCGAGTTTGATATGACCATGATGGAGTGGTTGCCTACCCATGTTCATGCAGATGGCAGTAATGACTTTACCATGTTGATTGAGGCGTTAGAAATTACCGGTCTTGATGAATTGCTTGCAAGCGAAAGTGTAGAGTATACACTCTTTGCGCCCGGCAATATTTCTTGGAAATTATTTCTAAGAGATCACGACTATGAAACAATGCAGGATGTTCCTGTAGATGAACTGAGGGACATTTTGTTATACAACATGATGGACGGTAAACATCTGCGCCAGGATTTTACTGTAAATGCCGAACAGTATCCCACAAAGCTTGCAGACCATTTCTTAACGATTAGTTATGTAGATTTTAATGCGAGCGGACGTTATTACGATATGGTGGTTAATACCCGAAAAGTAGCAACTCAAAATATTCAGTTTACGAATGGGGTAATCCATGCGTATGCCGTTACAGGAATGCAGGTAGGTAGTGCCGGAGAAGGCGCTGTTCAACTGATCATTCCATAAAATCCGTTGTAAGCCATAAATTTTCATGGATTAAAAATGATAAAAACCATTGGAGTGAGCAGTTAATAAACTCCAATGGTTTTTTAATTTCTATAAAATATAAAACCAATACCGGGAATGATTTCTTAGTTAATACACGTCATTTTTAGCGATTATCATTTTCATCAAAAAGAATAGTATTGGTAAAAAGAAGATCTGGTTGAGTTTGAAGGTAGTTCGCATCATATTGTTTTTTGTAATTATTAGCTGTTGTACAAATACTGTTTTGGCTTATCAAAAAAGTGCAAAAAAAAGCTGGATTACGTTCGAAAATTCCAGTCTGCCCGATTTACCTGACAGCCTTGGGTTATCGGGAGCCTTTATTGGAACCGTGGGCGATATGGTTATCGTTGCCGGAGGTTCTAATTTTGATCAGCCGGTATGGGAGGGAGGATCAAAAAAATATCATGATTCCATTTATCTTTTAATGGAGGAGAATGAATCATTTCATTGGCAAGATGCAGGAACATTACCGTATCCTGCAGCACATGGAGCAACTGTTTCTGTAAACGATGGGTTAATTCTTTTAGGGGGAGAAAATGAATCAGAAAAGTTGAAAGACGTCCTGTACCTGAAATGGAATGAGTTAGACAAGAGCATTTCGATAAGCCGGGAATTACCACCTCTTCCCAGGGAAATATCATACGCTTCGGCTTCTATCCTGAACAATAGTATCTACATTGCCGGCGGAACAGCCAGCATCAAAAATCAGGAAGTACCATTACAAAATTTCTGGAAACTTAATCTTGGCGGCAATAATGAATGGCAGGAATTAACGCCCTGGCCGGGGAAGGAGAGATTCGGAGCTTCGCTGGTAAAACAGTTCAATGGTGAGTATGAATGTCTTTTTCTGTTTAGTGGTAAATCTGACACAGACTATCTTACTGACGCTTACATGTACGATCCTGCCAAAAGTGGCATGGATAACTCCTGGAAAAAACTAACCGCCCTCCCCAGACCCGCACACGTGGCATCCGTTCTGCCGGTTGGTAGTTCACAAATTCTTGTAATCAGCGGATCAGACGGTTATGATACAGGCCGTGTACTGGAACTCGGTTACGACTATAAATTTACGAACACCGTTCTGAGTTATAATACTATTACGGATACATGGAGAGAAGCCGGCGAAATTTCTACCGGGCTCGTGGGAACCTCTGCTATCTATTTTCGGGACAGAATAGTCATTCCCGGAGGAGAGATAAATCCGAGTGTAAGAACGACCAAAATTTATACGGCTTCTGTGCCGGCCCTCACAAAAAGTCATTTAAAGGGATTGGATTATGCCGTTATTGTGATTTATCTGGTACTTATTATCGTCATGGGATACTATTTCTCATACTACAATAAAACCACAGATGATTATTTTTTGGGTGGACGAAAAATGCCATTTTGGGCAGCAGGTCTCAGTCTGATGGCTACTCAGGCCAGTGCGATTGGTTTTATGTCTGTTCCGGCCAAAGCCTTTGCCACAAACTGGAGTTATTTTGCTGGCGCTTTTACCTGGGTTATCGTGGTGCCCATTGTGATTTATGCATTTGTACCTTTTTACAGACGGTTAAATGTAGTCAGTGCATACGAGTACCTCGAAAAACGGTTTAACAACATCATTCGAAAATTTATTGCCGGACTCTATTTGTTGTTTCAGTTGATTGGAAGAATGGGGGTCATCATATATTTGCCCGCCATTGCGCTGTCGGCCGTTACCGGTATCGATGCAAGAGTTTGTATTATTGTGATAGGCATTCTTGCTACTGCATACACTGCTTTGGGAGGAATGCATGCTGTTATTTGGACCCATGTTTTACAGGCCATTGTACTCTTTGGTGGGATTATTGTCTGTATCATATACATTCTTTTAAGTATAGATGGTGGCTTCGGTGAATTCATAAGAATAGCTAACGAGAGTCAAAAGTTTAGCTTGGGGAGCATGGACTGGAGTTATGTTGCCCCGGTCTTCTGGATTGTGATTATCGGAAACATCTTTAACCGAACAGGGCTTCTTGTTTCCGATCAGTCCAGTGTGCAGCGTTACCTCACTACACGGGATGAAAAGGAAACTGCAAAAGCTTTGTGGGCCAGTGTAGCTGCAAATATTCCGTGGGCGGTTTTGGTATTCGGGTTAGGAACGGCAATTTTCGTTTTTTATAAGGTAAACCCCGGGTTGATTGATCCTTCATTATCAAACGACGGAATTGTACCCTTTTTCATAGCTCAGAATTTACCACCCGGAATAACCGGCTTGTTGATAGCCGGAATATTTGCAGCTTCCATGTCCAGCGTAGACAGTTCGATTCACAGCAGCACCACCGTTCTTATGCGCGATTTTTTACAAGGCACAAAAGCATTGAATACCGAAGCAAAAAAACTTTCTCTTTCCCGGTTCTTAACTCTTGGTTTAGGGTTGATGTCTACCATTACGGCTGTGTTGATGACATTTTTTGAGATTACTTCTATTTGGGATGTGATTCTTGAGTTCGCTAGTCTTTTTACAGGAGCCATGACCGGCATGTTTATTTTGGGAATTTTCAGTATCAGGGCAAATGGAACGGGTGCAATAATCGGGGCAATTGGAAGTGCGTTGATTCTGTTGTATGTGCGGAATTATACGCCCATCCACTTTTTCCTGTATAGCGGGATTGGAATTATAAGCAGTGTGGTGATCGGCTATGTAGCAAGTCTTCCTTTTAAATCAGGCAAATCACTTGACGGGCTGACGATCTATACAATGCCTCAAAAAAATGAAAATAGTTAAACAGGTTATTGATGACTAACAAACGAATCAGTTACAAATCTAACATTTCAGAATTCGGGGAATATGATGTTGTAGTATGCGGAGGTGGTCCCTCCGGATGTGCAGCTGCTTTATCCGCCGGACGAGCCGGTTTAAAAACATTGCTCATTGAAAGCATGGGACAGCTGGGCGGAATGGCCGTTACAGGACTCGTTTCTCAATGGTTAGGTGGCAGAACCCAGGAGGGTGAATGGGTAGTTGGCGGCATTTTTAAAGAATTAGCTGAAGAAGCTACGTCGAAAAATCATGCGTTACTTCCGCTTCTAAACCATGATGAAAAATATCATCCGTTTGGATGGTATGACTGGTTTATTCATGGCATTCCTCTGGACCCATTTTCGGTGGATATGTTTTTAGACGAAAAAATGGAAGAAGCCGGTGTAGACGTTTTACTCCACACTCAAATCGTCGATGTAATGACGAAGAATAATATCATTACACATGTAGTGGTATTTAATCGGAGTGGCCTGATTGCTGTTCCGGCCAGGGCTGTGATTGATGCTACCGGAAATGCTGATGTGGCAGCCAGAAGTGGTTGCGAAACCATCAAAGGAAGAAAAGAAGACGGGAAAATGACGCCTTCGTCCCTGATATTCCATGTCTATGATGTTGACCAAGAAGAACTTACACAAGGCATTGAAAAAGAGAGAGATCCAAAGTTTCGAAACCTGATCAATCAACTTAAAGACCAAGGTGAATGGAATTTTCCATATGATATTTTCATCTGTACACAATTACCTCAGAAAGGGGAATTCTATATCAATACTATTCGCCTTATTGGTGTGGACGGAACGGATGGCGAGTCTATATCCGATGGGATGAAGCGAGGTAGAAAGGAAATCCATGAGTTAATGCGGATTTTTAAGAAATATTTTCCCGGTTTCAAGGATGCAAAAATTAAAGCGATTGCCCCGCAATTGGGTATCCGGGAGACCCGGCGAATTGTGGGCGATTTTATTTTGACAGTCGAAGATTTGCAGACAGATAAATCGTTTGATGATTGTATCGGATTCAGCATGTACGGATGGGATTTGCCTCATCCGGATAAACCCAGTGAGCAGCCTTTCGCCGATGATGAAGTAACAGGCTACAAACACAAAGTAACAAAGGGGTTGAGTACGCCGCTCCCATACAGGATGATGATTCCGAAGCCTATCAAAAACCTAATTTGTCCCGGCAGGGCGGTAAGTGTAGAAGGACAGGTTTTGGGGCCGGTTCGGGTGATGGCTCCATGCATGGCAATGGGTGAGGCGGCAGGTCTTGCAAGCCGGCAGGTAATAGAGAGTGCGGTCTCTTTCGGCTCGATTAATATCCAATTGCTTCGTAATCAATTAAGAGAAAACAATGCAATTGTAGACCGGGAAAAATTGCCCCCTATTTATCCCCGGAAAGATCAGGTTTGAAATAAAATTATTCTAAGTAGAAGTCTGGCTGTTTAATTTGTCATACAAATATTATATTAATAAAAATATGAATGCTCAGATCGTGAACTCAAAAAATGAATTCTGCTATTACACGGTTGTAAATCTCGTGGTTGGTTTACTTACTCTCCTTCTTTTTAGTAGCTGCAAACAGGCGTCTGCACCAGCATCAAAGTTTTTGATGTTTGATTCTGAGATTATAGCTGAAACACAGAATGCAGAATTGCTGGTCCATCAGGTAGAAAAGTATGCAGGAAATCCTTTGGTACGGTGGACAAATCATCCGTCGTATGCCAACTGGGATTCTGACCATCCACCGACGTTGACAGACCTCGATGTGCCCGAGTGGGAAAAACGAACCTCTATCCTTTATCCAAATGCAAAATATGATGAAGAGGAGGGAATCTACAAATTATGGTACCACGTGTGGGTTGAAGATGATTGGGTGGATAAAATTGAACCCAAAGACAGTATGTGGAAAGGGATGAGGATTGCAGAAGCATACATGACATCTGAGGATGGACTCCATTGGACACGTCCTGATCTGGATGTTTTTACCTATGAGGGAGAACCGACAAACCTGGTGAATATCGGCGGGAATGAAATAGGAATTTTGAAAGATCCAAATTACCAGGATGAAAGCCGGAAATATAAAATGGTCTCCCGACAGAGGTTCCCCTATTATTTGGAAGTCTCTTTTTCGCCGGATGGAATTCACTGGGAGAAGCCTGTAAAAATCAAAGACGGAGAACCTTTTAACTTGTATGGAGACGCCCACAACAATGCTCTTTGGGTACCCGAACTTAATAAATATGTGCTATTTACCCGTGGCTATAGCGAGGGGCCCGGTACAAACCGCACGATGCTGCGAATGGAGAGCAAGGATTTTTTGAATTGGTCTGATCCGGTAGAAATTATTCGCGGAACCGATACAGCTCAAACGTATTCCATGCCTGTTCAGCAATATGCAGATCGTTATTATATCGGATTAATAAGTGTCTTCAGGCATGGTGATGGAGACCAAGTGCACGTGGAACTGGCTTGGAGTACAGACACGTATCACTGGCAGCGAATTAATGCAGGTACACCTTTTATTCCTAACGCTGAAGATTCAACCGGATACGATTATGGCATGATCTATCCATCATCATTTATCGTAAAAGATGATCAGATTAAAATCTACTATGCCGGTCTTCCGGAAAGACATATTCCCGATACCCGAACAACTACTTTAAATCTGGCTACACTGGAGTCGGACCGCTTTGCAGGATTTACACCTTCAAAAAATGATACTCCGGGTTTCATCACAACAAACCCTTTTGAAATCACAGGAAGCGACCTAAAACTCACGGCCGATATTCAAGATGAAGGAGAAATACACGTGGCAGTATTAGATGAATCCGGAAATCCATTTGAAGGCTTTGGATTTGATGACAGTGAGCCAATTACGAGGGGAGAAGTTACTGATAAAGAAATTCATTGGTCTGATAAAACTCTGTCTGACTTAACAGGATCAAATATTCAACTAAAATTCCAATTATCGAATGCTACTCTTTATTCAGTTAGCGGAAATCTGAAATTGGCAAGTGAAAAAAAGTGAGTGACAAGTTTTAAATAAGAAATCGTGAAAAATATGAATGATTTAAAAACAGAAGTGTTAGTAGTTGGTGCTGGAGCGGCGGGTGTTTCAGCGGCCATTTCAGCGGCAAGAAAGGGTGCGAAAACGTTATTGGTGGAATACAATGGATTTTTAGGAGGCATCTCTGCCACACTTCCTTGGCTGGGATTTCATGACCGGGAATACAGGCAGGTGGTAAAGGGGCTGCCCGGCGAGTACGTTTCACGGTTGCAGAAAAAAAGTGCTGCATCCGGCTATGTATTTGATCCAAAGTGCAGTTCGTTGGTCAGTGTGGATAACCATTCCTGGAAAATCCTTGCCATTCAAATGGCGGAAGAAGCCGGTGTGGATGTGATGCTTCATACACATATGGTCGATACTATCCGTGAGAATGATCGTATTGCTGGAATCGTCGTTGAACATAAATCAGGCCGACAAAAAATTTATGCAGATATAACCATTGATTGCAGTGGCGATGGAGATGTAGCTGCAAGAGGTGGAGTAGCGTGGGAAAAAGGGAGAACGGCAGACGGTCTTGTTCAGGCTCCTACGCTTGTGTTTAGGTTAGGTGGCTTGAATAAAGAAGAATTCGTGGCAGGGTGCCAGGATAAATCATTGAACTACAGGGAGTGGTTCGCTCCTTTCCCGGATTTATGGAAGAAACTCCAAAACAATCTGAATACGACCGATGTATTTGTATTGGGTGGGTTTGCAGGATTAATGGAAAAAGCCAGAAAAGCCGGAGATCTTGATATTCCCCAAACAAGAGTGGTAGGAGTAAAAGTACATCAACCTGATCAGGTTAGCATTGTAATGACACGTGTATTGGGTTTAGATCCCACGGATGTGAATAGCCTGAGTACGGCTTACAGTAAAGTCTATTCCCAAATCCCACAAATTGTAAGTTTTTTTCAAAAATATATTCCGGGCGGAAAAAATTGTTATCTGCTTGAAATTGCTCCGATGCTGGGCGTGAGGGAAAGCCGAAGAATTATGGGTGATTACGTTCTCAAAGCGGACGATCTATTTGAAGGAAAAGTTTTTGATGATGCCGTGGCAATGGGCGGATATCATATTGATATTCATCGCCCATCCGGAAGTTGGGTTGAATCGAAAAATGTAGTGGCTTACACGATTCCGCTAAGAAGCTTAATTGCCAGAGGAGTGGATGGCCTGATGATGGCTGGAAAATGCCTGTCAGCAACCCATGAAGCGGTAGCTTCAACAAGGGTGATTCCCATCTGTATGGCCCAGGGAGAAGCCGCTGGAACTGCTGCCGGTCTTGCGATCAAAGGAAATAAATCTGTCCGGGAAGTTTCCATTTCAAAACTCCATGATCAGCTTGATAGCCAGGGAGCTGAATTCGGTCAATCTATCGGAAGACCAAACCTTGAGGCGATTGAGAGGTATGGTCAACTTCCGTTGGAAGAACCTCCTACGACCGGAGAAAAAGATCAGGCAACTGAAAATGCAGAGCATTGGGTTCAATAAGCAAAAGTTCAGATCAGCATAACAAAAAAGCCCGAACTTTTGGAGATAACTATGCCTGTTAACAGAATCATTCTTAATGATCCATCTTAACACTACACGCACCCTTTCCAATGAAAATATTTAAGTTATTGATAAGTATTGTTTTATATGTACTTCTAAATGATCCGATATTTGGACAGTCCATTTTTTCACGGCCTGGAAACTTGAAGGTTGAGCCGGGTTCTGCTTCTCACTTCAATTTGGAATGGACCGATCAATCCGAAGGGGAGGAAGGGTTTATCATCGAAAGGAAGAAAAAAGACGAAAACTATTGGGCAAAGATTGGTTTTGTACCGGTGAATACAACTCAATTTCAGGCAGGAGGTTGTTTGGCGGAATCTAAATATGCATTTCGTGTGAGGGCATTCAAAGGCAGTATTTACAGCGAATATTCCGAAATAAAAAGCAGTACAACTCTTCAATATCCGAATTCTCAGCAGAGCAAAGTTGTAGAGAGTTCAACACCCCGCCAGGGTGAAGGCACCATGCTGAAACTTGCCAACGGGGATATCCAGATGTATTACAACTCCATATCCGGCATGGGTGACAGAGATATTTCGCAAATTGCACGGATTGTAAGTTCAGACGAAGGGAAAACGTGGAGCGATAAAGAAATCATTTTCCACGAAGATGGGGTCTCTCTTTTACATCCGTCCGTTGTAACATTTAAAGGCGGTAAAATCGGGATTGCCTATTCAAAAATGATAAAAGATGTATGGACGGCATTCAAAGTTTTTCGGTATTCGACCAACGGAGGACAAACCTGGTCGGATGAAACCAAAGTGTCCGGCGATTTTCACGAATATACAACAGGCTCCCATGATCGCTTTGTGACGTTAAGTAATCACCTGGTGGTGAACGTTGTACACAGCGTGTTGCCGAAAGGGGAGTCCCGGGTAAAAGGGAAGCTGTTGGGAACAGATTTGTTTGCTTCGCGAGACCAGGGCTTAACATGGTTTCGGTTAAATGATGAAACCATCGTAAACTATGAAAATCCGTATGGACTGGGGGAATTTGGTTTTTATGAAGCGTCGTTAGTAGAGTATGAACCCGGAAAATTGGTTTTGTTTGGCCGAAGTGCGACCGGTTTTTTACTGAGGTCAACCTCAGAAGATTTTGGAAAAACATGGAGTACTCCGGAAAAAGTTGGGATTCAGCATCCATTGGCGCCCGCACGAGCTGAATTGATTCCCGGTACAAATAAAATTCTATTGATTCACAATCCCATGAAGAATTTAACAAGTAACCGGGGTATTGATGATCGATATATTCTTGCCTCAAGAATCAGTGACGATGGGGGGATTACCTGGCATCATTATAAACAGCTTGAGTACGACGGAGAGAACCAGTATTCCTATCCCGCAATTTTGATTGATGACAACACTGTTCACATCTTTCACTGGAAAACCGGCTGGGATAAGGAAACGAATAATCCCACAAAAACCGACTTGGCCTACCGAGAATTAACCCTCAGCTTTTTTACTGAAGATTAATGGATCAGAACGAATTCCCGAATTGCAGAGATTCTCGTTTCCATTCAGTTTTTTAATAAGCCATACACAGTATATTCCTGATTGTTACTACCTTTTGTGGGGGAAAACGTGCTGGCGATGTACCCGATTACAAAGCACGAAGCCAATCCTGTAACGGAGTACAAAAGAAAGTGGATATTTGTGTGAAAACTGACAGCATACTGTACAAAAGCACTTACAAAGAAACCGATTAATACGCCGGTTGTATTTGCCCGTTTGCTCAGCATTCCCAATAAAAACATACCTGCCAATCCTCCTCCAAACAATCCCATAATTAGCATAAGCTGATCAAAAAGTGACTGGATAGGCAGCCCGGCCATTAACATCGCAGAAACTGTTCCGAAAATCCCTAAAATTACAACCAGGTATTTGGCCAGTTTCAAAGATTGTTTTTCTGTGTAGTTTGATGAAAATCGTCTATACCAATCTGTAGTAATCACAGTAGACATACTGTGAATACCGCTGTCCAGGCTGGACATGGCCGCCGCAAAAATAGCTGCAATTACAAGCCCGGCAATACCTGCCGGCAGTTGAGTAATCACAAAATAGGGGAGAATAGCGTCTAACTGTTCCAGGTTGGGATCAAGAGCCTGAGGAAATTCCTGGTAGAACAAAAACAGACCTGTTCCGGCTAAGTAAAAGAATACAATAATTGGAAGTACAACAATGGCGGAAATCCACATGCTTTTACCCGCTTCACGTTCATCTTTCACGGTTACAAATCTCTGAACAATGGATTGAGTGGAAACGTATTCCTGGATTCTGCCTATCCAGCCAATCATAATCACCCAGACGGTTGCTGTTGTAAAATCAAAGTTAAAATCAAAAACTCTTAGTTTATGTTGACTTGCAGCCGTTTGAATTAGCTCCGGAATAGTTCCATCTGTTTTATAAATCATGATGATCAGCGCAAGTACAATTCCACCGAACATAATCAATACCTGTAACACATCTGTCCAGACTACGGCTTCAATGCCCCCGAGAAGTGTATAAAGTGTGGCAACAATTCCGATCAACGCTATGCATAAATAAATATCAATTTGCAGAACCACAGAAATAACAATGGCCGGAAGTAGAAGTAGAATTCCAATGCGGCTGATTTCCCACAGTAAATAGCTTAAGCTTCCCAAGAAACGGACCACAACATTAAATCTTCTTTCCAGATATTCGTAAGCAGATGTAATATTGAGCCGGTGGAAAAATGGCAGAACGACTTTTACAACAAAATAGGCCAAGAATAATCCGTTGAGAGGAATCAGGATGTATAGCCAGTCTGTTGCAAAAACTTTTGCAGGAATCGACATAAAAGTTACGGCGCTTAACTTTGTGGCAATAATACTGATTCCCGCAGCCCATGCCGGAACTCTTTTACCTCCCCTGAAATAATCTTCAGTATCATTGGAACGCTGGGAAAACCAATACCCGATGTATAAAAGCAGAGCGATATAGATAATAAATGAGAGCAAGTCTAAAAACCGGAGACTATACCCTTCGTCCGGAGAGTTCACCATATGAAAAGAGAGATTTCCGCCAGAATTTTGAAGCAGGGTCAGCCCACTCTCATCTGCAAATAAAGTTGTAGCACTTGTGATATCAGGATTTTCAACAACCATCCAGTTATTTGTGATGGTGTGATAAATGAGGCCGAGGTTGGACACGGGCTCTGTGCTGCTTTCTTTGTCAAAAATGTTAATTTTTTGACGCGGTAGGAAAAAGAGATTGAAACTGTTTTTTGCTACTCCGGCCGGTCGTGAGAGAGAAACCGGTGGCGATGTTCCTTTTTTCCAGTTTCCCGACGAGAAATCATAACTCATCAAAACAGAACGATCCCTTTCAGCAGTTGAGAAAAGGTAAAGGAGATCTTTTTCACCGTTATTCTGAACAACCAGAGAGGGCGATTGTCCCGGATTTTCAGAAAGAGATTGCAGTTTTTCCCAACTATTGGAATTACTGCTGTATCGGTAAAAATCCGATAGTGGGGTAGAATCGGGATGAGAAATTCCCCCCGCCAGATAAATATTATTATTGAAGACGCATGAGCCGGTTAAAGCTACAGCTTTCGGTAAATCTGCGATTGATTCTGTTTTCCATGAGTTGGTGAGTTCATCATATTCTAAATAAGAGACTTTTTTACTGACACCTTCTGTACTCATCCCTCCGAGAAAATAAACTCTACCGTCAGCCACCGATGTAGATCCATAACCTGCTTTTTCGTGAAGTTTTATATCTAACGTTTCCCATTGGTTTGAGAGGTGGTTGTATACATGGATTGCATCTGTGAATGATTGTTCATCCTGATCATATCCACCGGCTACGATCAGTTGATTTTTGAAGAAAGCGGTAAACGAGCCAGTGATACGAAAAGTAGGAGTGGAGATATCTATCTTTTTCCAGTCAAATGTACCGTCAACCCGGGGAATGGATTGTATGTTTTCTGATGATGCATTCTGAGCATATATATCGGCTGAAATGGGCAGAAGTACATACAAAAGAGTGAACAGCGATAAAAATTTTTCCTTCATTCTAAAACTGATTCTTTTATTAATGCTGATTAAAGTTCGATCCTTTTTAATGTGAATCCGGACGAAGCGTCAATCCATAAATGGAGTTAGATCCGTTACCTTTTCCTGCATAGAAAACCATCAGCCATTCATCTTCATTGAGGGATGTCATCCAAGGGTACGACCAATCATGCAGATGATCAGCCTGGCGGTCTATGGTCACAATCATTCCAAGGTTTTTCCATTCCAGTTCATATACCTCGGCCGACCACAAATACATTCGCCCGCGGGTATTCTCCATATCTCCCCGAATGGATTGAATGGCAAATAATTTGTTCGGATTTTTTTTCGACACAGTTATAAAAGGGCTGGGCTGCACTCCTTCAAGCTCTTCAGGAATCTTGATAACAGACGGTGAAATTGTCCATGTTTTTCCCAGATCATCCGATACCGCCAAATCATATTTATTATTTCCTACGCTTGCAGAGTTCCTGAACAATCCGACAAACCGGCCATTCGAAAATGTAACTGCCGGCTCTACATATACCTGCTCGGTAACCGTTTGAGGGGAGCCCCAGGTTTGCCCGTTATCTTTGGAAACGGACATATAAATACCTTGCGAAGGTGTACTTGGGCGGCGGTAATGACCGAAAACAACTAAACCAACGTTAGGTACATTTAAAATCTCTCCATAAATAGATCCTGTTTTATTCTGGGCGATTTTATCGGTATTCACAGGTTTCCATGTGCTTCCTTCATCTTCTGAACGCCAGCCAATAATAGTATTATTTTCGTTTCCACTATACGCCATTGCCAGGAGAATAATAGCTCCATCGGATGCAGTTCCAAGAGCAAAATTTCCTGCGTCTTTATAACGCTCGTCATCTTCAGGATAATATCCCAGCAACTTGGGTGGCGTAAATGTTTTACCATTATCCCGGGAAACAGAAACGGCTGGTCCTGAACCACCTCGGTTATGGCCAACACCAGCACTATATGCAACTACTAGATTTCCTTTAGCAGTTCGAATTATTTTAGGCCACGAAAGATGTGCAATCCGGGAATCATTCGGAGATGGTATGACGATTGAAGGGGTACTATTGGCGATTTCTCCGCTAATAAAGGAAGAATTCTGAGCTGAACTATTCTGAGGAATAAAAGAAAAAAAGCATCCTGAAAACATGAATGAAAAGACAATCACTTTGGGATGAAGATGACTCATGTAATCTGATTTTGAATTAGAGGTGGATGTCATCTAAAAAAGCTTGAACATCGTTATAGTAGATAAATCAAGCTACATAAATATTATTTGTCTTACAAATAATATTTATGTAATATCAGATATTAAATGGAGTTAAAGGTAGGTCATTTATTGCCTTTCTAATATCCTGAGAAGCATTTTAACGAATTATTTTATGTCTGCCATTACAAAATTTCCGCGACAAATAATGCTGAAGAAGACATGTTTCCTTGGTTGGAGATCTGTTATTTTTTTGTATTTATTATTTTTTTTTGGAGCGGTCAGTCCTCTTTTTTCTCAATCCGTTCAGCGCCATTTATTCCTTGATCCATCTTTTATAGCAGAAAGTGAGAATGCGAATCTTCACGTCAATTCACCCGAGAAAAGTGAAATTGTGATCCGGCGAGATCGTCCCTGGGAGGAACGAATGATCACGTTCTATACAACGGTGATTGAAGAGGAGGGAATAATAAGAATGTGGTATATCTGCCGGGATGCAGACAATAAGCCCAATGTTGCCTATGCCGAATCAAAGGACGGTGTGAACTGGACAAAGCCGGATTTGGGAATTGTAGAATATCATGGCTCCACCAACAACAATTTAGTGGGAATCCCATACCTCGACGGAACGGTGTATAAAGATCCAAATGCATCAAAAAGTGAGAGATATATTTATATCGCACATGTATATGGAGAAGGAGTTTTTCGTTTTACCTCACCAGATGGGTTACGCTGGCAGCGGGATGAAAAAGCTCTGTTACCCTTCCGGGCGGATACACAGAATAATGTTTTTTGGGATAGTAGAATTAACAAGTATGTGCTGTATCTGCGTGGCTGGAATGTGGAGGGGGAATGGTCGGACAGGCTGAGAAAAGTAGTCCGGCTTGAACTGAATTCTCTGGATTCTCCAACTGGAGTCCAACCATCCGGCAAAGGTGATAATCCTGATAAACCCGATGATCTGCCAAGAATAGTAGATGAAATTCCAACGGTTCTTGCTGCAGATGAACAAGATCCGTCTAATATGGATGTTTATACGATTTCAGCACAACCGTATCCACTTGACCCCCAGTGGTATGTTGCTTTTCCATCCATGTTTCTGCGTGAAGCGCATATCAGTGATGGCCGGCTGGAGACTCATTTTGTCGGCAGCAAAGATGGAATTCACTGGAACCGATATGACAGGTCTCCATTTGTAACGACCGGATTAGCGGACAGTGAAAATGCAAATATGACATTTATAGGGCCGGGAATTATAGAAAGAGGAGAAAAGCTTTGGCTGTACGGCACCGGTTATAAATTCCGCCACGGCGATACTGAGGGACCGGACAAAGAAGGGGATGGAGTAATCTATCGACATGTGATCCGAAAGGACGGATTAGTTTCACTCAATTTTATTTCTGAAGGCGGATTAGCAAAAACCAAATCGGTGGAAGTAATCGGAAAAACCCTTTACGTAAATATTGATACAGAAGTACTGGGAACAGTTTGTGTGGGGTTGGAGGATGCAGAAGGCAAAGCCATTCCAGGATTTGGCAGCAAGGATTGTAATGTATTGCGAACCAATGATACAAAAGCAAAAGTCTCGTGGAAAAACCACAGTGATCTTTCATCCCTTAAAGGACAACAAGTAAGAGTTGTATTCAGTGGAAAGAAAGGAAAGGTATACAGCTTTTTTTTCGAATAAGAAATAACAGGTGTGAGCAGACAAGAGTGAAATATTATGAATGAAAACTTGAGTAAATCGTCATTTTCAAGAAAATTTTTTTTAAAAACTTCCTTCTCATTTGTTGGAGGTATATTCTGTATTCCTTTCTCTGACACTTTCTTGGGATTTTCTAAAATCACCCGGAATAAATCGAAATTACCCATTATAGATATATCTGGTGAATTTGATCGACATGTAGTAATCGCTGCCGGAACAGAGGAAATATACCAGGGACATCCAACAACCTTATTAATGTCGGATGGCAAAACGATGTTCGCAGTGTGGACGAAAGGTCACGGTGGATTTTCCGGCCCAATGGCACGAAGTAATGATAGCGGCCTGACCTGGACAAGAATGGATGATCAACTGCCTGAGGGTTTCCAAAAGCATTCCAATTGTCCGAGTATTTATCGGATGGTAGATTTTGAAGGTCAGGAACGGCTCTGGGTTTTTTCCGCCCATCCTGAAATGCCCAGAATTATGAGTGATGACGGTGGAAAAACCTGGCGCGAAATGACTCCGCTAGGATTTAAGTGCGTGATGACATTTAGCAGTGTGGTTAAACTGAAAGATGGAAGTTATCTCGGAATGTATCATCGCGGGCCAGAGGGTGCCGATCATTCTCCATTAGTGGTTTTAAAAAGTATCAGTAAGGATGGAGGGATGAACTGGTCTGAGCCTGTAATTACTGCTGTTGTGGAAGACAAAGATCCCTGTGAACCATTTGTATTTCGATCACCTGATCACTCCGAATTATGCTGCATTATGCGGGATAATACCCGAAGCGGCCTCAGTCTGATGATGTTCAGCAACGACGAAGGAAAAACGTGGAGTACTCCTGAAGAAACTCCATGGGGACTCACCGGAGATAGACACAAAGGACTATACACAAATGACGGCCGATTGATGATTGCTTTCCGGGATATGGCACCATCAAGCAATACAAAAGGACATTTTTGTGCATGGGTGGGAACGTATGAAGATATCAAAAAAGGCCGACGTGGTCAGTACCGTGTGAAACTGCTTCACAGTTATGCGGGTGGAGATTGTGGGTATCCCGGAATGGAATTATTACCGGACGGTACCATTGCGGCAACTACTTATATCAAATATAAACCCGGCAAAGAACAACAGTCTATCATAAGCACACGGTTTAAAATGTCTGAGCTGGATGAAATGTATACAAATCAAAATAAGTGAATGAGAAGAATGATGAATAATATATTTTGGAAAATAAATCTTCTGATGATACTAAGCGCTGTTAGTATCAACTCGTTTGCACGAACGAAACTACCATCCTTTTTCATGCTTATTTTTGTCATAACATTTACTAATTCAAGTGTTAAAGGACAAATATCTATGCCGTCGATTTTTAGTAATGGAATGGTACTCCAACAAAATGATGATGTTGCGATATGGGGATTCGATAAACCGGGTCAAGAGATACATGTTTCTGGATCCTGGGGACATGAAGCTACAGCCAATGTAGATAGTGAAGGGAAATGGATGACCTATATTTCAACTCCAAAATCCGGTGGGCCTTATGAACTGAAAGTAAAAGGAAGTACGTCTGTAAATTTATCAAATATAATGATAGGCGAAGTTTGGCTTGCCGGAGGACAATCAAATATGGATAGACCTCTTCGAACATACGCGAACATTCCGGTTGGAGTGAGAAAAGATGTACAGGTGCACGCCAATAATAGTGGAATTAGAATTTTTTATGTAAACCGCAAAGCCAGTACATTTCCTTTAGCAGATATTGTAGGTGAATGGAAAGAAATCGATACTGAAAATGTTTGGGATTATAGTGCAACAGCATACTTTTTTGCCAGGGAGATATCTGACGCAACTAATGCTCCCGTTGGAGTAATTGTAGATGCCTATGGAGGTTCAAAAGTTGAAGCGTGGATAGATAAAAATCATTTAAGATCATTTCCTGAATTAAAAATTTCTGATCAGGTACCGGATGAATGGGAACATAAAGAACCGACACTGTTGTATAATGGCATGTTTTATTCTATTGTGCCATACAGTATAAAAGGAGTAATATGGTACCAGGGAGAATCAAATGTTGCTGATGCCAGTCAGTACAAGCTTCTTTTTCCCGAACTCATACGTTTTTGGCGAGAACTTTGGAGCGATGAGAAATTACCTTTTTATTTTGTAGAAATTGCTCCCTTCAATTATAAAGGAGAAAATTCAGCCTATCTCAGAGAAGCTCAGTTAGAAACTGCCCGGAATGTTCCAAATACCGGGATGGCTTCAACAATTGACTTGGGAAACTGTTACGATATCCATCCCGGCCGGAAGAAAGAAGTGGGAGAAAGGCTTTCATTGTGGGCTCTGACAAATGAATATGGTTTTGAGGAATTAAGTACATCGGGACCCATATTTAAAAAAATGACTATTAATGATAGCGGGAAGGCAGAACTGACATTTACCAATTTTTTTGGTGGGTTGGTTAGCTATGGGAAAACCTTGACCGGCTTTAGCATTGCAGGGGAAGACAATCTATTTTATCCTGCAGAAGCTGAGATAAGTAACGACAGCACTATTACCGTATGGTCCAATAATATTGGAATACCTACAGCTGTAAGGTATGGATTTGAAAATTGCCCGGATGCCTCGTTGTATAATAGAGCGGGGTTACCTGCTTCATCTTTCAGAACTGATCAGTTTTAAAAGGCTTGTGGATCTGGCAACATGAAAAATAGAATAAGGGAATTGAATCCTTTTTATTCATCTACTACTGTGGTTCCATTTTTTTTCAAAATGCCATAAAAATAAAGCATATGAAATGGAAGAGAATTCTGCCAGTATTCCCAGGAATGATCCCCATTCTTTTCTATATACACATGAGGGACTTTTTGATCCAATAATCTGGCATGTAAATTTCTGTTGGTTTCAATAAGAAAATCTTCGGTTCCGCAGTCAAAGGATAGATAAATCCCACCTGCTTTAAGTTTATTTACTCGTCCTATTATAGAGGATTCGAAAAAATGTTGGTTAGTGTTTTTTACTGGCCCTAATAGCACTTTCAAATAGGAAGTGTATTCTTCTGCAAGGCTGTCAGGAACCATCCAGGTTTTAGTATCAAGGTTCATAACCCCACTCATGCTTGCTGCTGCGGTATAAAGTTCAGGATACTCCGAAGCTATATAAAAAGCACCATGCCCACCCATAGATAAACCTGCAATGAGTCTGCCCTCTTTTTTTTTAAAAGTCCGGTAGTTTGAATCAATATAAGTCTGAAGTTCCTTAGCAATAAAGGTGGAATATTGACTATCGGGAATATTAGGACTGTCAAAATAAAAACTTCTTTTTCCTCCATCTGGTAATACAATTATTACCTGATATTGATCAGATAATTTGTGGACAGTACTTTTGTTGGGTGGTGAATTGAGCCAGCTCGTGAAATTTCCATTAGCACCATGTAACAAGTACAAAACAGGATATTTTTTTTCAGACTCTGAATAATGTGAAGGGAGTACTACAGCAACTGGAATATTCCTATCCATAGATTTACTAAAGACGCTTAAAGTGTCAACATCAGTAACTTTAAGATGGTTTGTTATTAAAAAAGATATAAGAAAAGGGATTATAAGTGCTTTCATTGACTTTATATTTAAATGATAAATCATACAAATATTAATATATTGTAGAAAAAAATTAACCACAAGAATTTGGAAGAAGGTTACAAGACGGTACAAAGGTTTCAAATCAAGATCGAAACATAAATCAATGGATTGCTTATGGTAATGATGGGGCTTTTTTGAGAGCCTTAAAAAGTAAATATCTATGCATTTCATTTTACCTTTCCAGCCTTACGTCTGTTTTCTTACTATTTTATTAAATAGTAGATTTTTATAAGGTAAACGATTCGCTTGCTTATCTTTTTTTCCAAATTTTGTTCATAAAATCTGGTCGTCAGCAAGAGGCCTATGTTCCTAAATTTTCAAGGAGGGAGTCTTAATAGAAGACCAATGGTTTTAAAATTTTCAATAAATAAAAAAATTCCGTAGCTGGAATACTATATCTATTGCACCATTGATAGATAGATAAGCATGCCATTCATAATATGGCTGAAAGTTCTGGATATTGACGGTATCCAGAACTTTTTTAATTACTAAAACCGAGTCAGGCCGATTTTAAGATGTCTGCTAACCAAGATCTGACAGCATGAGCCGCAATTTGACCCCGCAGCTTTCTACGAGAGCATTTTTTGATTATCCTGATTCGAATAACCAGCACTTTGGAGGTTTTGAGACAGCTAAACCGGCAAAAGTTCCTTATTGATTAATTATTTTATGACCAGAAATCATCCCAGTGGTCAGGATCGGTAGTAATTTCCCAGTGGTCAATAATGAGCCCATCCTTAAATCGCCAGAGGCCAAAGCCCCCGGCATCCAGTTTTTTGCCGTTTCTTTCGCCGGTCATGCGATGTGAAACCATGCCGAAATTATCATCTGCAAGAAAGTTAAATGGTTTTTCCTCAAAGGTATTGTTCGTTAATTCATAAATAGCTTTGAGGTGTTTTACCACATCTTCTATGTTACTAAACTCACCAGCCAGTAAGTTATTCCCATACGAATGGAGTGTAAAATCTGGATGCAAAGTAGCAGGGTCGAGTGCCTGGTTCTCGTAAATTTGTTTAAGTAATTCAATCTTATTCATGATTTTAAATTTAGATTAATAAAAACGTAATTTTTGTCTTTCTTTATTATGAGTTAATGTTCCGTTCAGCGTACTCGAATATATTTGCCTTTAGCAGTAAGATTATCCGCCCGAAGCTTTCCTACCTATAGGTAGCATTTTCTTTTCTCTTGTTCTCCCGATATACATACTTCAATTATATGACAATTAATCCACCGTCCACGACCAGTTCTGAACCAACCATGTATGAAGATTCGTCACTGGCCAAGAACAACGCAACATTGGCTATTTCTTCCGGTTCACCAAACCGTTTGATGGGAATTGCCTGTGTTAATTGACTATATATTTCTGGATTATCAAGCAAGCCCTGGTTCTTAGTCATTGCCGTTTTAAAAAGTCCGGGATGAATAGAATTAACACGGATATTAAAGCCTATCAGCTCTGCCGCTGCTTGTTTGGTAAGTGCACGGCTTCCTCCTTTTGAAGTAGTATACCCCGGATCTCCACCAGGGAGGGCAACCATACCAACAGTAGACGACATATTGATAATAGAACCACCTTTACGTTCTATCATTGAAGGCGCTACCGCCATAATACCCAGGTAATGACTGTTAAGGTTGACATCGATTATTTTTTTGTAAGTCTCATAGTTACTTTCTAAAAAAGGAGCCTGAGAGGCTATCCCTGCGTTGTTAACCAAAATATCAATGCCACCAAACTCAGCCGTTGTTTTGTTCACAACCTTTTGCCAATCGTCTGGCGAGGTAACATCCAGGATTACACACATTGCTTCACCGTTCTCTTGAGTTATTCCGTCAGTTACCTGATTTAGGTTTTCCTCATCGATATCGGTAAGTACTACTTTAGCGCCTTCTTTGGCAAATAATCTGGCATCGGCTGCTCCAAAACCACTGGCTGCTCCCGTAATAATGGCTACTTTGTTTTCTAATCGTTTCATATTATTTCAATTTTTAAAAATTACCTGTACTACATATTGATTTATAACCCAGCTATTCATAGCAAGTCTGCTTTCATAATCTTGCCCAAGTCCTTTTGCTTCCATAAGCAGTTGGTTTAGCAATGTTTTGCAACATTATATCCTAAGGATCACCCTCTTGTTTTTATTTATTATCAGTTGTTTTTCGTGTACGTTTCCAGCCAATGAAGAGCAATCTGATTATATTTGATAAGACATTGTTTTCTATCAAACCAAGCATTTTCCATAGTTCTTCAGGTTTAATAATGATGGTAGAGGGCATCGAGCCAAGTAAAACGGCTTTAACTACAATATCATCGTTCTTGCATTTGATATTGCTCACTGTGGTTAGTGTATCGCCGCTTCGGTCAATTGCAGAAATAAAAGGTGCCCGAAAGATTTGGGTAGGAATAAAGGCGGTAAGTATAATTGAAAGACCTAAGATAATTTCCCAGATACCTAACGACATACTAATATATTGAGAAGCCAAACCTATGATTGGCCAAATAGTTAGAAAGATGCCTATAAAAATGATTGTTTTGCCCGGAGATGAAGTTTTTTTAATCATCCCTATTATCGACAGACCGATTACAAGAATTGAACCAGTAACCATAATAATAGTATTTAAGGATGCACCTTTACTGAATACAAGTGATAGGATCCCTAAAATCACTGATGATAACATCAACAAACAATAAAATAAGTTTACCATATTTTTCCTCTCTTATTAAGGTGTTTTGTTCTGAAGGAAAACAGGCTGAATGGCCGATTTTTCCGTGTGTAGATTTATTTTATCTGATCTCTTAGCATGCTACGGTTAAAAACTATTCGTAAAATTCCGCCGCTTTTGCGGAATCTTCATAATTATCGATCCTCGTGATCTTGCCCTCATCATTTACCTCGATCACTAAACAGGCAGGCATCTCGACACGATAACCATCTGTCTTACGGGTACCGCACAACAGGTGCCGCTCCACAAAGCCTCCGGGAAATACATTGACCCGGCGCTGCTCATATTTCTTGTCAGTGATAGCACCGCTTAATTGTACCATCAGTACTTCCGCCGTTTGGCTTGGGGTTAGTTCCAGTTCGCCAGTGTTGATCCAAATGATTGCCTCAGGGGCGAAACAGGCAAGGAAGTTGTCCTTGTCATCCGATTCAGCCGAATCGAAAAAGTGCTTTGCAAACGCTCTCATTTTGGATTCGTCAAACTCTGCGTTAGCTGAGAGAGGGCCAGCGGTTCCCGGCTTCGAGCGACTCATGTTATCTTCTTGACCTTGTTGCTTCATAAATCTCTTCCCTTTTGATTTCCATTGATAGACTGCAAGAACTTCATTTACTTCACCTATAAATTTTTAGATGAAGCAAATGAGTTCTTCCTTATGTTTTACATGGAGACCTGTATTCGATTAGCTGATTACATCATCAAAATCGATGCCCAGATCTTCCAAAACTACTTGAACCTGAGCACGTCCGGCACCGATGATAGAGCCTCCGGGGTGCGTATGCATTCCACTAAGATAGAGTCCCTCAACCGGAGTCCTGTAATGACCAAGCTCAGGGATAGGCCGATATGAATACATCTGATTCATAAAAGCACCGATTCCTACAATATTACCCTGGTACAAATTGTTGTTGAAATTTTCCAGATCCACAGGGGAGAAAACGGTGCGCTTCAGGACTTTCTCTTTGGTCATGTTGGTAGTAAAGGAGAAATAGCGGTCCTGTACTGTGTCCGCAAATTCTTCTTTAATGCTTGCCCATTTTTCCTTGCCGCCATCAGCCAACTCATAAGGACAGTAGTACCACAGATAGAGAACATGTTTTCCTTCCGGTGCCCTTGACGGGTCGTGTTCTGTGGGTACAACTACCATAGGAGCCATGGCTTCTTTCTTCGGCAAACGGCCATAGCGCAAATCATCAAACATCGAACGGAATGCATTTATATCGGTTGGCAACGGTTCAACATAAGTAGCCTTATGAGCCGTATCGCTTGCTTTATACCGCGGAGCTTCATCAAGGGCTGCGGCAATCATCATCCCCGAGAAACTGGCGTTTTGTATTCTGTCTACTTTGGCCCTCAAATTGCTGCTGACCGCATCTTCACCCAACCACCTATTTATAACAATACGTGCGTCAATATTGGCAATGATACTATGTTTGGCTGTGTATTCTTCGCCTTCAGCGGTAACGACACCCGTTGCTCTACCGCCGGAAGTTGTGATTTTCACCACTTCCTGGTTGGTTAATACTTCCCCGCCATACGATTCAATACAGTCTGTCAATGCTTTGGCCAGCATTCCACTACCACCAACAGCTAAAGAGGCTCCTCCTCCCTCTACATGATTTCCGGTTATAACAACAACAAGATATGCCCCGGTGCCTTTTTCCTCCATACCAACCATTGGCTCAGTGGGGGCTTTCAAAACATGCATTAAAGTTTTTGGATGTTTAAACCATTGATGAGCAATATCCCATATACTCATCATCATAATCCGGATCAATTCCCGTCCGACAGGTGATTTATCCAATTGGTTCATCATAGCACCGAAATCAGGCGGAGGATTAAACATTCCCTGATTGATTAGTGGCATCATCGGCATCGTATAATCAATAAACCTTGCATATGATTCTGCATCTTCTTCAGACCATTGTGCGATCTGTTTACAGGTTTCCTCCACACTTTTATGCAAAACCATTGATGTGCCATCATCGAATAAGTTAACCGTGTTAATCTCAGGTTGTACATATTTCAGACCGAACTTACTATGCAACCCTAATTCGTCATTCCGTAACATCGGATTCTCTCTAATGATATGGTGGATGATGCCGCCAACATCATGTTTAAAACCCGGTAAGGTACATTCGATTGTATTAGTGGCACCACCTATAAAGTTGTTCTTTTCGAGAACTCCGACCTTCAAACCCGCTTTAGCCAGATATGCAGCAGCCGTTAGACCATTATGACCAGCTCCGATTACTATTGCGTCATATTGTTTTCCCATTTCTTTTCCTCCGTTATTTATTTCACAAATGAATTGGGCATTAAAATCAGCAAGTGCAAGTTTGTAGTTACTTGCATTTGATGGTTCGTCAAGGCTATTTAGCGAAATAAATAATTTTCATAGAAGGTCTGATTTATGATCAGTGAGATTACTTATAAGATCATGGTGTATGACTGCAAAAAAATCAATATCCGGGTTTCATTTAAATACAAAATAATGCAAGTGCTTACTTACATTATTTTAAAAAAATTACTTGTATTTATCAACGATTAAATCGAGGCATTCTTCAAAATCCGGTATAGGAGTGAATGTTTTCAGAAAATATAAATTCATGCAGAGACCATAGACAGAGGTCATAAAACAAATCGAATAGGTCAGTGCTGCTGAACGTGGTTGGCCATGTTTTTCAACCAAGTACTCAATCATTCTGTTTTTTATTTCGTCCGGAAATCTATTTATCAGATTCATGCTTTCGATTTTCTCTCTCTCAGCTAACTCAATTTTAAACAGGTCTAAATTTTTTTTAAATAATGTATGGATGAAATTTCCAATACTATACAGAAACACTTCTAAATCATTTTCATCTTCATTTATGAATTTGGAAAAACTCGGTTTGGATATATAGTGTTCGAATACCTGCTTAAAAAGATTGTCTTTGGTTTTAAAATGCCTGAAAATGGTAATCTCATTAACTGATGATTCAGCCGCTATTTCCCTTGTTGTTACTGCTTTATATCCTTTAGCGGCAAACAGTTTCCTGGACGCTTCCAAAATAGCTAAAGATGTTTCCGTGTATTCCATTGGTTTATTTAATTTTTTTAAAGAGTTCTCCACTGATAAAGGATAAACATACATGGTAAAACTTATATCAGTTCCTCATGAGATGTTCTTTTTAATACGGCTATAAAGCCTGTACAACAAAAGAACCTCAATAAATAAACCTCGCGAATATTGACAAATATGTCAATGAGTGACAGTAATATCAGACTCTTTTACACATCTTTTAACCATCATCCATTCTCTTTGCGAAAGACATTGGTTAAGCCAGCCTAGTCTTTTTATAACATAACAGTTTCCAATGAACGGCGGGCTGTGGCCACATTTAACCGCTGTAGGCTCCTGAACGTGTATAGGTACTTTTTTCATCCAGAATGAAGAAAACAAGATCTGCTTCTTCGGTTGTCTTTAGTTCAAACAGATCCTCTTCATTCTGGAAAAGTACTGCCGAACCTTTCTCAAGAGGTTGGTTATTTTTTAGCGTTACCGATCCATCAAAAACATATAGATAGCTGGTACGACCATCCAGGTTTGGCGTTTCAATACTTGATTGGTCCAGGTGGGTATCATATACCCATACCTCACTTCTGACAATAAGGGGAGCAGAACTGCTTTCAGGTCCACCGATTAGCCGCCATTCATTTACGCTGTCCATTGCATCAAATTCGGCAAACTCGACATTTGGTTCCAAATCATCTGCTTTGGGACGGATAAAGATTTGCAGCATCTCTACCTCTTCCTGACTTTTATAAGGTACACCCTCTTCGTGCATAATGCCGCTTCCGGCGTTCATTACCATCATGTGGGTATGATCAAGCGGCACTTCGTTGTTCTTGGAATCTCTGTGAAACATTGTGCCTTTTCGCATATATGAAAGTATTTCATCATTCCGATGGGAATGCATAGGTATGATAGCACCGGGTTTCAGCGTTGCATGATCCACTTGTCCCAACGGACCGACTCCGAGATCCTTTGGGTTACCCAGCTTTATGCCGGGTTTATTCGATTTAACGATGAACTTGCCTTGATCAATAAGTCGTCTTTCCGTGGGATTGGCTATATAAATCATTGTTCAATTTTTTAAATCAGGTGAATTTAGCTGACATCCCTAGAAAGTTTATGATGGGTTACATAAGAAACAGCTAACAGTACAAGTAAAACCCAGGCTAAAATTGTTGTAGAAACAGAATCGCCAGAAGCAATATGGGCAATAATAGCGGAAATCAGGTTAATCGTAAAGCCGGCATATATCCACTCATTAATTCTTCCCTTGAATGGTAGTAGCAAAAGTATAGCTCCCATCATTTTCGCAATCCCAAGCTCAACTCTGAAGTAATCGGGGAAGCCAAGGTGCTCGAAAGCCTGAACTATATCCGGACTTATAAAATAATTAATGGCCAATAAGAGCATTATGGCACTAAATATTACAGTTGATGCCCAGTAGGCTATTTTTGTTTTGTTCATCTGGAGGTTAATTAAATTGCATTTTTACTTTTGTTTTGTAAAGTTAAAATGAATAAATGATAGTAATTAATTAACTGCATGTAATCTAATAACTATTTGTAACTATATAGATATGAATGATAAATCCCCTTTAAAAAAAGACGAATGTAGTCGTCGACTTCGATCCGTTCGTGATGTTATGGATTTGCTTAATGGCAAATGGAAAATTCCAATTATCACACTTCTTCTGACGGGTCCGCGGCAATTTAATGAGATGAAAGACGAGATAAAGGGTATCTCCGCGAAAATGCTCTCCAAAGAGCTTAAAGAACTGGAAATCAATAAGTTAATAGATCGTGAAGTGCAGGATACAAAACCTATAACGGTTAAATACTCCATCACAGAGTATGGGTATACCTTTGCTGGAGTCATTAACGAATTAAGCAAATGGGGTCAGGAACACCGGGAACGAATTATGGGATAGTTGACATTCAAAACTTAGTTCGTGGATAAGTGGATGATTTTCAAGATCCCAATTATAAAGCGTAGAACCACACTTTTTTATATTTAAAAAACTAGGTTTAACACTCAAACCGTGGAAGATTTTTGGAAATGTTAAACAACCAATCAGATCAAAAAATAAATTCCATATCATCAAAAGATTTTGTTCACAATTTTATTGAAGCAGATGCAAAACGGTTTAATTGGCAGAAAACACCCATCCAAATTTATCCTCTTCGAAACGTTTCGAAACACCTGATTACACCCACTCCTTTATTTCGGCCTTCTTACAATTTTCTTGTTTACTTACAATCCGGTTTGTTCGAACAGCAGATAGGAACACAAACATTCAAGATTGAAGCCCCGGCTATTTTATGGATTTCAAACGGAACCATCACCGCTATTAAATCCATTCACAAAAATATTAATGGATATTTTTTATTGGTTGAAGAGAAAACGGTAAATACGATTTATAAGAAAAAAGATTCCCTCAACCTGTTCACGATTCATCCCGTTTTGAAATTAGAAAAAACAGAGAGTCACTGGATTCACTCCCTTCTTCATCTGATGGAAAAAGAACTCAAAGTAAATCAACCAAACAGAAGGGTAACGCATGGATTATTACAAGCATTGCTTTATAAAGTGTTGGACCTCTCTGACAGTAAAAGAGCCCTTACTCGTACTGAACAAGTGGCTATTGATTTTAAGCGGCTCGTCTACAATCACTTTAAGGAGGAGCAAAGTGTGTCCTTTTATGCCGGGAAATTGGCTATCTCGGAAAATTATCTGAACCGGTGTGTGAATAATATCTTTAATAAATCAACGAAAGAGGTGATCACTGAAATTCGGATTCTCCAGAGTCAGCTTTTACTTTGGGATCTATCGAAGGATGTCTCTGAAGTTGGCTTTGAACTAAACTTCGATGATCCTTCCTATTTTTCTCGTGTTTTTAAAAAGGTAACCGGACAAACTCCATCTGAATACAGAACCTCGGTTATGCACGATTTGTCCTAACAACATGTGAGTTTGTACCATGTGAAAGGGCTCTGTTTTCATACCTTTCTTTTCAGTGGAACAGACGGTAAAAAGATCATTACAGATAAAATGAATATTTTCTTATTGGGCGCAACGGGAGGTACGGGTTTTGAAATACTCAAACAATTAGTCCGTGAGAATCACCATGTAAATACATTGGTTCGAACTCCCTCAAAATTATCTCTTGAGGGTTTGAATATAGCTGATGATCAAATCACTATCATTGAAGGAGATCTGTTTGATGTGGATAATCTTTCTCATCATTTAGAAAACAGTGATGTTGTCATTTCGGCTCTGGGGACAGGAACTCAAAATAAGTATACGGAGATCTATTCTGAAGGAGGTAGAAGTATTCTGCATGCCATGCGGAAAGCCGGTTTAAAAAAACTCATCACCATCACATCGGCTATCATTGATATGAGTGATCCGAGCACGGATAGTTTCTTTTACCATCGCATCATTCGTCCTACCTACAACAAAATTTATTACGATCAGGTGCGCTGGGAAACGATTCTTGAAGAGAACAAAGATATTGACTGGATTTGTGTTCGTCCGCCGTATCTCACAGACAAAGGTTTTACGGGTAAATATAGAGTCCGGGAAAGGCATTGCCCGAAAGGAGGTTCGAAGATCAGTCGAGCCGATCTTGCCGATTTCATTGTACAGCAGATCGATTCTGATCAATTCATACACAAGAAACCGGTTATTGCTTATTAATAAGGCTCAATAAATTTGATTGCAGTTTTTAAAACAACGGTTAATAATCACAAGGATTCAAACAAGCTTATTGAAGCCTTAAAAAAGGAGTTTCCCGAATCAGAGATCAATTTTGATTTGGAGGATTGCGATAATATTCTACGAATTGAATCCCATTCGGTTGATGTGAAAACGGTGATAAATGTTATGGCTGATTACAAATACAAAGCCGTACTTATGGAGAAGACAAACATTAACGTCCGGATATAAGTATAGAAGACAGATTCTGTGATATTGATATTAGATCATATTATTCTTCATCGATGATAAAGTCATGTCAATCTATTGTTTACCAATAACTTACAGATTGAGCGGGAAACGGGATTTGAACCCGCGACTTTCAGCTTGGGAAGCTGACGCTCTACCCCTGAGCTACTCCCGCATCAACGAATATTATCAAAAAAACCTGAAATGGGATACAGTTATTTTTAAAGCTACCAACCTCCGCCGGCACCGCCGCCGCCGGATCCAAATCCGCCGCCACCGCTAAAGCCGCCGAATCCGCCTCCACCTCCGAATCCGCCAGAACCGCCACTGAAACCTCCACCTCCCCAAATGATTGGGCCGCCGGAGCCAAGTGTCCGTCGCCGTTTTCCTCCGGGTCCTGTTCCACCACTGCTGGCACGTACCAGGGTATAAATGATGACGAAAATGATAATAAGCACTATGAAACTGAAGTTGCCTGAACCGTCAGTGGCACGATCAACAGCATCGTATTCCCCGGCCGCAAGCTGCATCAGTACGGTTGTGGCCTGTTGTAGTCCTGTGTAAAAATTGCCTTGTTGAAAGTTGGGCCTCAGAATTTCACTTACAATTCGTCCGGCCTGTAAATCGGTAACGGCACCTTCCAGTCCGTAGCCAACTTCAATCTGCATTTGGCGTTCTTCGGGCGCAACCAGGATTAAAACTCCGTTTTGTCGTTCGCCTTCCCACATTCGCCATTCGTTAAAAATAGTGGTGGCAACTTCTTCGCGGGGCAGTCCCTGCAGGCTTTTTACAATGGCAATCGCAATCACGTTCGACGTTGTATCGCGATAGGTTCTGAGTTTTTGCTCAAGATTTGAAACTTCCTGGTTGCTCAGCAGGTTTGCGAAATCATTTACATGTCCCGAGGGAGATGGAAAATCCTGTGCCGAAAGGGGAGTTGCGATTAATAGTGTAAGTACAAGTATTTTTAGCCGGGTCAACATGGGTTTAGTCATCATCCCTGTTATCCTCAAATGTAATTTCGTTATCCAATTCGTTGGGGTCGGTTCCATCGCTTGGGTAAAACCGTTTCAGCTTCTCGCCAATATCACTCACAACCGATTCAATTCCCTTTTCGAAATTCCCCTGTTTGAATTCGCCAATCAGTGTATCGATTTCGTCTTGCCAGAAATCATCTTCCACTTGTTCGCTAATGCCCTCATCACCAAAAATGGCTACTTTTCTATCATCTGTTGCGATGTAGAGAATGATTCCATTTCGGGCTTCGGTTTCATGCATTTTAAGCTCCTGGAAAATTTCCTTTGCCCGGTCCAGGGGATCCTTCTTGCATTTGAATTCGATATGCACCCGAATTTCACCGGTGGTGAACTCCTCGGCATCGGTAATGGATTTGATAATTCGCTTTTCTTCCTCTTCCGTCAAAAATTCTCTTGCTGGCATATTTTAAATAATTAATCAAATGAGACTTCTGGCGGAGTTTCGGCACCTTCTGTGGCTTCGAAATAGTACTTGCGTTCGAAACCTAAAAGACCGGCAAACACATTTGTTGGAAATCTTCGCAGCGATGTATTGTACTCCTGTGCGGTTTGATTAAAACGCATCCGTTCCGTGGCAATTCGGTTCTCGGTTCCTTCCAACTGGTTTTGAAGATCGCGAAAGTTTTGGGTTGCTGTCAATTCAGGATAACGTTCCACGCTAACGAGAAGCCTTGAAAGAGCACCGCCTAATTGACTTTGTACCTGTTCGAACTGGCGAATGGTGGATTCGTTGTTCAACTCAGATGGATTAACGTTGATGGATGTTGCACGGCTTCTGGCTTCGATCACTTCGGTAAGTGTTTCCTGCTCGAAATTTGCAGCTCCTTGTACCGTACTTACCAGGTTGGGAATCAGGTCAGTTCGTCTTTGATACTGATTTTCAACTTGTGCCCATGCCTGGTTTACGCTCTCTTCCTGTTCCACCAGGCTGTTGTTAACGCTAATTCCATATAGGGCCAGTAAAACGGCAATGATAATTGCAATCCAAACTTTTGCGTTCATATATATTCAATTTTTTTGATGTTAAAACTCTCCAAATATACGAAAGAAATCGATGAAGGATTCAAGTCGAAGGTTTTGAAAACTTGTTATTCCTGGGGGAAGATGTTTTAAGTTTGGATTAAAATCAAAGTATCTAATGGTTGTATTTGATGTGATTGTTCGAGGCAGAACACGTATCATTACAGAGTTTAATTTTAAGAAAGAAGTAGATAGTTACTGATGAATCCCCGCTTTGTTTTTTTTGATCTCGATAATACTCTTTTAGATCATAATTCTGCAGAAGCAGCCGCCCATAATGAGCTGTATCATTCCACTCCCGAACTGCAGGAAATTACCTTGGATGATTGGCTGAACACCTATAAATCCATTAATCACCAGTTATGGCTTCGTTACCAGGAAGGGGATATTGATCGCCATGGGCTTCAGCGGTTGCGGTTTCATGATTCCATGGTTCAGTTGGGAGTTTCAACAGGCCGAAGCGATGAGATTGGCTCGGCATATATGCAGTTTTACCGCAATCACTGGGAATGGGTGGACGGAGCTAAAGAAGCGCTGGAGAAAGTGAGCCAAACCTTTCCAATAGGAATTGTGACGAATGGGTTCCTGGAAACCCAACAGAAAAAAATTGAGAAAATGGGCCTTGGCCGGCATACCGATTTATTTATCATTACGGAAGAAATTGGGGTGATGAAGCCACATCCCCGTGTGTTTGATGTGGCGACTGAACGGGCCGGGGTAGACCGGGAATCCATCTTGTACGTGGGCGATTCTTATTCATCCGATATTATTGGTGGAAGAAATGCAGGTTGGAATACAGCCTGGTTTACAGCTTTGGTTTCAGAAATTGAAGAGGGGCAGTCAGCCGATTTTCAATTCGACAATTTTGATGACTTGCTGAAGATTCTGCATATCTGATTATCCATGCATCATCATATGGCCGCCGCTCATCATAGAGTAGCCGCGCCATATCAGTATCAACCCGATAATGATTGCAAAATACATGGAGAATGGACGTAATCTGGATCGTAGCCTTGGCGTAATGAATTTCGGAACCATATTCAGTATTAGCATCACGGGAAGGGTTCCAAGGCCAAAGAGTGTCATGTAAGCCGCACTGTGAAAGACTGAAGGAGTGATAAGAGCTGCTGCTAAAGCTGTAACCACAAAACCACATGGTAAAAAACCGTTTAGCAAACCGATAAAGAAAGCAGAAAAGCCGGACTTGTTTTTGTAGAGTCTGGAAATCTGTGCGGTGAGCTTTTGTGTGAAACCGGAATAAATATCATTCATCTTCCCGGGAAGCTTGATATGGGGAAAAAGTGCGAAGATAATTATCAAAATACCGAGTATGATAGAAAGAATATGCTGATACCCCGTGATGGTTGCACCCATCCCAAGTATTCCAAAAATGGAGCCAATGGCAGCATAGGTTAATATTCGTCCCGAATTATATAGAATGCCTCGCAGGAAAGATGCCGCGGCGGAACTGTTGTGCCCCGGAATAGCCAAAGCAATCGGCCCGCACATGCCAATGCAATGAAAACTGCCAAGCAAGCCTAATGTGAAACCGGTCCAGAGTTCCATGGGATTTGTTTAACGTGAATTTGTCATTTTGCTGATAGTACTCATTTAGCTCAGCTTCAACCTTTTTTGGGCGGAATGGAGTTGAAAATACATTTCATCTTCATTCTGAACGCTCGCTGTTTAGATAAAAATATTCTTTTCTTCGAGATAAGTGAGAGAGTCAGATTTCCACTCAACGGATAGTTTCCACCGGCCTTTTTCAAATTCGCCAACGGGAATTGTCTGAAGTCCGTCCCCATCAAGATTTAGTTTGTATTTTTTATCCAGTTCAGGATTGTTGGGGCGGTAGAAAGTTATATTTCCGGATAGCAATTCTCGTCTCGCTTCATCCGGGAAAATAATTTTAATCGAAGTGGATGATTCATCAAACAGAACCACTACCGGATTTTCGAGATTCTGTGCCCGGGTTTTATTGTCAATGGTTTCCTGGTAATTTACTCCTTCCTCGTAATGGTTATTGGAAACCAGGTAATAATCGAGAGAGATGAGATAACTGACCACACTGAGAGTGGCGATAATAAAAATGGTGACGGCCAAAACGATGCCGGTTCCCCAGTTAAATTTTTTCATGCTATTCATTCCTGTTACTGTTTGACGGACCTAAAAATCCGGATGAAACTGTTTCTAATCTTTCTCCCCCAGAATAGATACCAAAAGTAAGTTCTGTTTGCAATCCGGTAAGCTGATCTTCGGAAAGTTTAACAAGGAACCGGCCCTCAGCAGAATTTTGAGGCTGTACACTTTCTACATTTCCAAGCGATACAATTTCTCCCGCCGGTTGTTCCAGCCTGATTTCAAAATCCAATTCCTCAAAGGTTTTATTCAGCACTTTAAGATTATAGATATTGCTGTACATATTATCGGGCAGTTCCTGGTACAGTGTTCCTGGTTCCCTGAGAATGCTGGTTTCGGTATCGGGACGAAGAGTCAGCATGGTGATGAAGGTAATCAATAACACCACAAGAATACTGGAATACCCGGCAACACGGGGTGTTAAGATTTTTTGCTTTTCTTCACGGATAGCATTTTCTGATGAATAGCGGATTAAGCCCTTTGGCTTGTTAATTTTTTCCATCACATCATCACAGGCATCAATACAGGCGGTGCAATGCACGCATTCCAGTTGTGTCCCATTTCGAATATCAATTCCCATCGGACACACTTTCACACACTGGAAGCAATCGATACAATCTCCAAATGATTGATCTGCACTAAACCCCAGATCTTCAAGTGTAGCTTTGCGGTTTTCAAGTTTAAAACGGTCTTTAACGCTCGCCCGTGTTTCTCCGCGTTTGTAATCGTACATCACATTTACGGAGTTATTGTCCAGCATCACCGATTGCATTCGCCCATAAGGACAAACAAAATGGCACACCTGCTCGCGCATAAAGGCAAATACGCCATAAAATACACCGCTGAAGACAACCATCGCAGAAAGACCCGCCATATGTTGAGAGGGTGGATCTGTAATGATTTGAAATAGCTGATCTTTACCAATTATGTAAGCCAGAAACAGGTTGGAAATGATAAAGGCAAGTGCGAAGAAGATGCCGTGTTTTGTAGTTTTCTTCCAGATCTTCTCAAAATTCCATGGTTTTTTGTTGAGGCGGATTTGATCGGATGCATCTCCTTCAATCCAGTACTCAATTCGCCTGAAAACCATTTCCATAAATATTGTCTGCGGACATGCCCAGCCGCACCAAAGCCTTCCAAAAATAGCTGTGAATACAACGACAAAAAGAATGAATGACAGCATTCCAAAAACCAACAGGTGCAAATCCTGCGGCCAGAATGCTACCCCAAAAATGACAAATTTACGCTCCAGTATATTGATTAATAAAAGAGGATTGCCATTAATGGTGATGAAAGGGCCCGAAAAGAAAAAAGCCAGTAATAGTACTGCAACAATATTACGGGCTTTATAATACCGGCCACTTGGTTTTTTGGCATAGATCCAGTTTCGCTTCCCTTCTACATTAACTGTGGCGAGGTGATCACGAAACTGGTTTTTATCAATTCTTCTGTCTTCTTCTAATGTTGCCATGGTTATAGCTCTTGATTTTAGGCCTACTAATACGATTCAAAAAGAGTATCATTGCAACTATTTAAGTAACGATAATACTCTACTCGATGGTACATGGTTGAGCACGGTTTGGGTCCGGAGCCTTGGGATTAGCTGGATTGGTTCCCTGTATAGATGCTATAAAACTCACAAGGCTTTGAACTTTCTCGGGTTCCATAGGAGTACCGCTGCCATAGGGAAGCATTCCTTGCTCGGGATATCCTGCCATGATACTGCTTGCAACCTCTGCCGGTGTACAGCCATGAATCCACAAGTTATCGGTAAGGTTTGGGCCAACGAGTCCTTCCCCGCTATTCCCGTGACAGGTAAAACAGAGATTGGAAGTGCTCATGAATATCTCTCTTCCTTCAGCAATTCGCGCTTCGTCGTCGAGATATGCCCAATCAAAATTCATGGCCTCTTCAGGTTGTGCGCCGCCACTGCTGTTCAGGTCATACTGCTCTTCAGCGGCAGCCATTTCCATTTCATATAATTCTACCTGTGATGGTCCGCCCAGCATATAATAATACACCAGGTAACCGACTCCCCAGGCAATTGTAAAATAAAACAACCAGAGCCACCAAACCGGCATGTGATTGTCGAGTTCTTTTATTCCATCGTACTCATGATCGAGTAACAGATCCTTCTCATCGTCTAATACTTTCATTGATCTGATTGGTTAGAGTTAATTTTTTCGTCTTCCAGCGGGAGATTCGCTGCATCATCCCAATAGTGTTTTCCTTTTTTTATGAGGTAAAAAACCATAATTACAAAAAATGTAAAAAACAGGATGAGGGATATACTTGGGTATATCCCTATGTCCTCAATAGCACGTAATACGTTTTTGTACATGGCTTAATCTTCTGTCTGAAGTTGATTGTCTGCCTGAATCTGATTGCTTGACGGTAATGCATCCCATGGGCTTTCCTCTCCTTTAATGTCGATGCCCAATCGTTGCAGGTAAGCAATTAATGCAATGATTCTTTTCTCGGAAGTGATCTGAATTCCTTCAATCTGATCGAATCCGTTTTGGCTCAGACCCTGGGTGATTTCTTCAGCCTGTGCTTCAAGATCACCAATGGCATCGTCTTCATATCCTTCAGCATACGGTACCCCAACACTTCTCAGGGCATTGATACGATTCGGAATGGTTTCCTTGTTGATATCCTGGGTAAACAGCCACGGATAAGCCGGCATAATAGAACCGGGGGATGTGGATGCAGGATCATACATGTGGCGAATATGCCATGAATCCGGATATTTACCGCCAATACGATGCAGGTCGGGCCCTGTTCGTTTTGAGCCCCAGAGGAATGGGTGATCATACACAAACTCACCGGCTTTTGAATACTCTCCGTATCGTTCGGTTTCAGACCGGAAAGGACGAATCATTTGTGAATGGCAGCCATTACAGCCTTCAGCGATGTAAATATCACGTCCTTCAATTTCGAGCGGTGTATAAGGCTTCACGCTTGCAATTGTGGGAATATTGGATTCGACCAATGTCGTTGGTACATACTCGATGATGCCTCCAATCAAAATCACAACCAATACGATAGCTGTAAACTGAACGGGACGCGCCTCAAGGCGTCTGTGCCATGGTTCTGGTTCGCCGGGTTCCACAGCAGGCTCAATTCTTGGTTGCGCTTCATCTGCTTCATCCTTCAACAGAGAGCCTTGTTTCGCAGTCTTGATCAGGTTGAAAGTACCAACGGCTGCTCCGATAATAAACAGTGTTCCACCCACTGCCCGAAGTGCATACATGGGAATAATCTGGTTCACAGTTTCAAGGAAGTTTGGATACTGAAGAAGACCTTGAGCAGTAAACTCTTTCCACATCAGGCTTTGTGTGATGCCGCCCCAGTACATGGGGATCACATAAAAAATCGCGCCAAGCGTAGCGAACCAAAAATGAACATTGGCCAGCTTAACCGAGTGCAGCTTGGTTCTGTAAATTTTTGGTGTGATGTAATAGAGCATTGCAAAAGTCAGACCGCCATTCCACAGAAGTGCACCATTATGCACGTGGCCGATGATATAATCAGAATAGTGTGCCACGGCGTTTACGTTTGCAATGGAAAGCATCGGACCTTCGAAGGTCACCATACCGTACGCGGTAACACCCACGACCAGAAATTTCAGTACAGGATCTTCCCGCACACGGTCCCAAGCTCCGCGAAGGGTTAACAAACCGTTTAACATACCCCCCCAGCTTGGTGCGATAAGCATCACACTGAATACGGTACCCAATGCCTGGGCCCATCCCGGTAAAGATGTATACAGCAAGTGGTGAGGGCCAGCCCAGATATAGATGAAAATCAGCGACCAAAAGTGGACGATAGATAATCGGTATGAGAAAATCGGTCGGTTTGCCGCTTTCGGGATGAAATAATACATAATTCCCAGGAAGGGAGTTGTCAGGAAGAAGGCCACGGCATTGTGTCCGTACCACCATTGTACAAGGGCATCCTGAACTCCGGCATAAAGCGGATAACTCTTCAGAAGAGTAGCCGGCATTTCAAAGGAATTAACGATGTGAAGCACGGCCACGGTTACAAATGTTGCGATATAGAACCAAATGGCTACATAAATATGCTTTTCACGACGCTTCATAATCGTCATGATCATATTGACGCCAAATGCCACCCAGATCAGTGCAATCGCAATATCAATTGGCCATTCAAGCTCGGCATACTCCTTACTTGTGTTAATCCCGAACGGAAGGGTTAACACCGCAGAAGTAATAATAGCCTGCCAGCCCCAGAAATGAATCTGGCTGAGTGTTTTGTTCCACATCGGTGTTTTACACAAACGCGGCAGTGAATAGTAGACCCCGTAGAAAATTGCATTTCCGGCAAAGGCGAAGATCACCGCATTGGTATGCAGCGGCCGAAGGCGTCCGTAAGACAACTCCGGTATAAAGCCGAGAAATTCCGGAAAGATTAACTTCAGAGCGATTGTAAGTCCGACCAGGAATCCAATGAGCCCCCAGGCAATGGTTGCGATCCCAAATTTTCGGACAATTTCGTTATCGTAATGAAAGGTTTCTAATGATGACATTACTCATCCCGATTTTTTTGGTTAGTTGTTTGATTTTGATTGGTTGATTTTTTTTCGTCAAAAAGTACCCGGATGGACGGCGTGTATTGATCATCGAACTGACCACTTTTTACCGCCCAAATAAATAGCAGAATAAATATGATGGCCACGAGTAAGCTGAAGCCGATAAGCATAAATATTACTTCCATATGACAAGCCCCAGTTTATTTGCTGAATAGCGAGTCGCTAAAAAAGTAAAAACCATTACGCTGATAGAGCTTAAAGGCATCAAAATTGCGGCAACCAATGGTGACAAATGCCCGGATATTGCAAATCCCAAACCGATTGTGTTATACAGAAGTGAAAGCACAAAGCTCGCGAGGATAATCTTCATACTGGATCGCGAAAAACGGACAAACGTGTTCAGCCTTTTTAATGTACTTCCTTCTAAAATTGCATCGCAAGCGGGAGAAAAAGAACTGATGTCATCAGAAAGAGCAATTCCGAAATCACTCTGTTTTAAAGCTCCGGCATCATTTAATCCATCCCCGACCATCACTACTTTCTCGGAGTTACTTTGAAGTTCTTTAACAAATTGCAGTTTGTCTTCGGGGGATTTGTTGAAATACAGGGATTTTTCGATATCTGTAAAGTGGCGTGAAAATTCATCCCGCTGAGATTCGTTGTCACCCGAAATTAAATATGTTTGGAAGGATGATTTTAAAGTTTCCAGCAGTTCGGCCATTCCATGTCTGAGACCGGACCGGATGCCAAAATATCCGAGATAACTGCTATCAATGGCGAGGTGTGAAACGGTTCCGCTAAAATTTGCATCAGGGATATCGCCCGGATTTAGATTGGTTTGTTCAACAATAAAATTGCGCGAACCGATACAAATCAGATGCCCTGAAACAGACGCGAAAATTCCTTTTCCGGATACCTCGAAAAAACTATCCGGCGCCATCAACTGAAGCGAATCTTCTTCCAGGGATTGAACAATTTTACGGCTGACCGGGTGAACGGATTGTTTGCATGCAGAAAGAACCAGTTCCTTTTGCTCACCGGATAGATCTGTACCATGAAAATCAATACTGGCTTCGTGCTTGTTGGTAAGTGTCCCGGTTTTATCAAATACGAAAGCGGTTGCCTTGGAGAGGTTTTCCAACAGAAGGTAGTTTTTCACAAAGAGACCATTCAGCGAAAGAATATTCAGAGTGGAGCCAAGTGTAAACGGTGTGGAAAGTGCCAGGGCACAGGGGCATGCAATGATCAAAACAGCAGTAAAGACAGATAGCGCAATTTCCGCACCGGCCGCAGAGAACCAATACATTCCTGCAAATGCGGCAATTCCAAGAACGGAAACTGTAAAATATGGACTGATCCGATCAGCGAAGCTGGTGAGTTTTAACTCTTTATTTGTATTTGTAAAAGCTTCATGATTCCAAAGCTTTGTGAGATAACTATTTTTGACTTCCTCTTCGGTTCGCAATGAAGCAGATGTTCCGGTAAGTCTTGCCCCGGCATAAATTAAATCTCCCTGGTTCACCTGAACCGGCTCAGATTCTCCCGTAATAAAACTGTAATCCATGTACGCTTTTTTGGAGAGCAGGATTGAATCACAAGGCACCAATTCCTGGTTTCGCAACCGGATTTCCATTCCGGCCTTTAATTTGTCCAGTGAGATAGATTTTTCACCAGCCGTTGGGTTGATTACGTTCACAGCAATGGGAAGATAAGAGCGGTAATCGCGATCAAAGGAAAGGCGGTCAAATGTTTTTTGTTGGATCAGTTTGCCGATCAAAAGAAAGAAGATTAACCCGGTAAAGGAATCCATGTAACCCGTTCCAATACCGGTCACAATTTCGTAGACGCTTCGGCTGAACAAGGCAACAATGCCAATAGAAATTGGAACATCAAGATTTACGCCGCGTTGGCTCAAAGCCGCGAATGCCGATTTTAAATAATCGCTGCTGCTGTAAATTAAAACAGGCAGAGCCAGGATGATATTCAGTGCGCCAAAGAAAACCCTGAATTGAAAACCCAAGCCCGTATTATCCATGTCCAGGTAATCCGGGAAACTGAAAAGCATAATATTACCGAAAGCAAATCCGGCAACCCCCAGTTTTAACCATAAACTTCGGTTTCGATGCGTTTTGGGTGATTTTGAGTCAAGCTTATCTAACCGGATTTCAGGTTCGTATCCGATCGTTGTGAGTTGTTCAACTACATTTCTGAGGGACGTTTTTTTCGTATCGATTAAAAGTGAAAGCTCCCGTTTCAGAAAGTTGACTGTGGTTTTAAGTACGCCCTCATCAAGTTTTTGGAGATTCTCAAGCAGCCAAACACAAGAAGTACAATGAATATTGGGAATGCTAAGAGTAACGGAGAGTTGGTTTTCGCTTTTGAAGTCAGAAATTCGAGTAATAACATCTTCATCCTCCAGGTAATCAAATCGGGCTCGTGCAACGGAAGATTTTAAATTGATGCCGGGATTCGATTCCAGATCGTAATAATTACAAAGGCCGCTTTGGTCAAGAATTTGGTAAGCGGTCTTGCATCCGGTACAGCAGAAGTGTTTATCCTCCAACTGAATTGAAGATTCGTCGCATTGCTCTCCACAGTGAAAGCAAATCTCCTTTGATATTGCTGTTTTCACTTCCATCATCATTTAAAAGACGGTACTCCATTCGAAAATTGCAAACGAAGATCAAACCAGGCTTGAGTCATGTTTTTATCAATAGACTCAAAGGTTGTATTTCGTAGCCACTGTTCAATTTTTTTTCGCTCAACGGACCAAAATTCATGGAAAGGGCAGGGTTCAATGTGTCCGCATCCATCAATGCCCATAAAACACTTGTCGAAAAATTCGGTGCCATCTATCGCCGCTATGACATCCATCATGCTGATTTGTTCAATGGATCTGGCCAAATAAACACCGCCATTCAAACCTCTTCTGGAATTGAGAATGCCGGGTTCTTTTAGCTTTGCCAATATTTGGGAAAGGTAGGCGGCGGGACAATCTAAAGATTTTGATAAATCAGAAGCTGAAACAGCTCCCTCTCCGGTGTGCTTGGATATCGCAATAATGGCTGAAATGGCGTACTGAGCACCTTGGGAAATGAGCCGCATGGAGATAATTTTTAAATCACATATTTAAATTCGAATATTGGCATTAGATTTTACTGCCTTTTAAATTCACAAGCAATACGAAGCGGTATTTTAGATGCGATCTAAACAACAAGGCGAATGCTTTTTGAAAGTGAAAAAGGGTCATATCAGGTTAGAGCCTTTTCTTAAATAATTGTACCTTTTAACTTTCGAAATTAATGTAAATCCATCACTCCAATCGGAATGTCGAATACAACCATTCAGGAACCCGAAGTTAATCTTGAATTAGTAAAAGATCACGGGCTAACAGAAGAAGAATTTGAGATGATCAAAGATTATCTCGGCCGAACGCCAACCTTTACGGAATTGGGTGTTTACTCCGTGATGTGGAGCGAGCACTGTTCCTACAAAAACTCCATTCTTGAAATCAAAAAACTTCCCCGCGAAGGAGATCAGCTTCTGGTAGGTGCCGGTGAAGAGAACGCAGGTCTTGTGGATATCGGTGATGGGTTGGCGTGTGCATTTAAAATTGAAAGCCACAATCACCCTTCTGCTATTGAGCCTTACGAAGGAGCGGCAACCGGTGTTGGTGGAATCCACAGGGACATTTTTACGATGGGAGCGAGACCGGTGGCTTCTCTGAATTCACTCCGTTTTGGGGATATGAAAAACCCACGCGTTCGATATCTTCTGGATGGCGTTGTTCGCGGAATATCTGATTATGGTAACTCTTTTGGGATTCCAACTGTTGGCGGTGAAATCTATTTTGATGAGGCCTACGAAGGAAATCCGTTGGTAAATGCAATGAGCGTTGGGATTGTAAGAGTAGGCGAAACAGCATCCGCCATTGCCAAAGGAATTGGAAATCCGGTATTGATTGTGGGATCGAGCACGGGAAGAGATGGAATTCACGGGGCAACGTTTGCATCAGAAGATATTAGTGAAGAGAGTGAAGCCAAGCGTCCCAGCGTTCAGGTGGGTGATCCGTTTACAGAAAAACTCCTCCTGGAAGCAAGTCTTGAGGCTCTGAAAACCGGCGCTGTTGTGGGGATACAAGATATGGGAGCGGCAGGAATTGCGTGCTCATCCTCAGAAATGACGGCGAAAGGCGGACAGGGAATGAAGATGGATCTCGATAAAGTACCTATGCGCGAAGAAGGTATGACCGCTTATGAACTTCTTCTAAGTGAAAGCCAGGAGCGCATGCTCATAGTTGCTGAAAAAGGCCGCGAACAAGAAATTATTGACGTCTATGAGAAATGGGATTTGAATGCCGTTGTTGTGGGCGAAGTGGTAGAAGGCGATCGCGTAACTTACTGGAAAGACGGGGAAGTGAAAGCAGATATGCCCGCAGATTCTCTTGTGTTGGGTGGCGGAGCTCCTCAGTATATACGTGAAGCGAAAAAGCCTGAATACCTGGATACTGTTCAGCAGTTTGATACTCACTCACTTCAACATTCCGATGATTTTAAAACCATTGTTCTGGATTTGCTGAATGCTCCAAATATTGCATCCAAGCGATGGGTTCATGAACAGTATGATACCACGGTTCGGACAAATACCGTCAATGCACCTGGCGCTTCCGATTCGGGACTGGTTCGAATCAAAGGAAGCAAAAAAGGGTTGGCAGTAAAAACCGATTGCAATGGACGATATGTATATTTGAATCCCAGAAAAGGCGGGCAAATTGCCGTGGCCGAAGCAGCCCGAAATGTAGTTTGCAGTGGCGGTAAACCGGTGGCTATCACCAACTGCCTGAATTTTGGAAATCCCTACAAACCCGAAGTATACTGGACATTTAAGGAAGCTCTGGGCGGAATGGGCGATGCTTGTCGGAGATTGAATACACCCGTCACAGGTGGAAATGTGAGTTTTTATAATGAAAATCCAAAAGGTGCCATTTTCCCAACTCCTGTGATCGGAATGCTTGGAATTGTGGAAGACGTTGAGAAACACAGAATGACGCCCGGTTTTAAGAATCATGATGATGTGATTTTATACGTCGGCGCTAAACGAAAAGGTCTTGGAGGCAGCGAATATTTGAACACCATTCATCATCTTACAACAGGGGATGCGCCAGATATCGATCTGGATTTCGAAGCAAATCTTCAGGAAGCACTTTTAGAAGCCATTCAATCCGGAAATGTAACGGCCGTTCATGATGTATCCGATGGCGGCCTGGTCGTGACACTTTCAGAAATGGCTCTTTTTGGAAAGAAAGGAGCAGAAGTATCCCTTGGTTCTTTTGAGGGATCAATCCATGAAATTCTGTTTAGTGAAGCACAATCCGGCGTTGTGGTTTCTTGTGATGCGTCGCAGGTTGAGAGTGTAATCGATCATTTCCAAAGTGCAGACATACCTGTTACTAAACTTGGTATTGTTACAGGCTCAGCCCTTAAAATTGACGATATCCTTTCATTAGACATTGATGATATGAGCAAGAAGTACGAAGGAGCCATTCCTGAAGCCATGAATGTGTAGCTCCCTTTGGTACATCATTAAGGATAAACCCGTCAGTCTTTGTTTGTAATCACCATGCTGTTGGTTTTGGAACGGGAAGATTTCTTGTTGATAAAACGAACTATCGTGTTCCGGTTTCCTTTATAGGAAGAGATCGCAAATATGTGAAAAGACCTTCAAGTTCTTCGTCTGTCATGGATCCCAACATTTGCCAGGGCATGTAAGGTTGTGTGAGTTCTTTCCCTTCCGGGGTAACCCCGGTTTGCATAGTTGATTTGAAGTCATCAACTGTCCAATTAGCTAGATTTCCTCCGGGGGTGAGGTTTGAGGCTTCCGGCCAGTCTGGTGGAACACCGGGAATAGCGCCGCCGCCAAATCCTGCTCCATGGCAGCCTGTACAGGTTACAGCGAGGTATTCACCAACTTGTAATGGCGTTCGATTTTCAATCGGTTCAGGAACAGGATTGTTATGATCAATCAAACGGGCCGGAACAAGATGCATACCGCCGTACATATATAGGAATCGTGCCAGCATCCCGACTTCTGTTTCCGGTAAATTGCTATTCACCGGTTCAACACTTCTGATATAAGACATGAGTGCTGACAGATCGTTTTTGTCAATCGGATTATATTCATGAGACGGCATAAACATGGCGGGCTTACCGTCTTTTTTTACACCGTGACGAATAGACCGGATTAAGTCGCCATCAGAATAGTCGCTGCCAATGCCTCCCTGGCCAGTCGTAATATTTGTTGCTATGAGTTTACCAAGAGCAGGATCATCTATAAAAACAGCCCCACCCAGGTTATCTCCATGACACTCAAAACAACCACGAACGGTAGCTACATGCCTTCCATGCGCAATGGTTGAAGAGTCGGTAGAAACTTCAACCATTTCAGGCTCAATATCATAAACTTTGTTGAAGTGTTGTTCAGTGATAAAAAAAGTAACTGCAACAAAAAGAAGCAGTAATGCCACTAAAGTCCCCAAGGTTACCCCAATCCACTTGAGTAATTTCATAATCCAACCCCATCTATAATCTGACTGTAAAATTGAGTAAAAACTCAGACGATAGTAACAACAAGAAATTTAAGATACAAGTGTCCGGATTGGTTAGGATTGTAATTTAGAGAGAGTCTATATAACCAATATTAACAGGTAGTTGTTGGATGCCAATGATGGAATAGGAAGTCCCTAATCAGAGAATTGTTTTAAGGCTCTTTTTAAGAATATCCATTCCATCATCAATGTGATTTTTTTGGATGGTAAGTGGGGGGCGGAACCGGATTGTTTTTGTTCCGCATCCAAGAATCAGGAGCTGATTTTTAAAGCACTCTTTTTTCAGTGCATCACGGGTTTTGGTATCCGGAAGATCAATAGAACAAAACAACCCTTTGCCTCTTGGATTACTCAATTCTTTATAATCATCTGCCCACTCAGTAATTTGATTCTGCAGATACGCTCCGGTTTTTGCAGCATGTTCTACCAGATTTTCTTCTTCGATGACTTCAAGAATTCGGTCGAAACGAACCATATCCACGAGGTTGCCACCCCAGGTCGAATTGATTCTTGATGACACATGAAAGCAGTTTGTTTCGATATCGTCAATTCTTTCGCCGGCAAGAATACCACAGACCTGAGCTTTTTTCCCAAATGCGATGATATCCGGCTTCACATAATACTCATGAGCCCAAAACTTGCCGGTTAAGCCTACGCCCGTTTGTACTTCATCATAAATCAGGAGAGCTTCAAATTCATCGGCCAAATCACGAAGCCCCTGATGAAATTCTTTCCGGAAATGATTATCGCCACCCTCTCCCTGAATCGGTTCCAGAATAATGCAGGCTATGTCATCTTTAAATTCTTCAAAATAGTTCCGGGCCTGTGCGAGTGCTTTTTTCTCACGTTCTTCAGCATCCCGAAGGTGCTCTTCTGTCAAAGGAAACTGAACGGTGGGATTGTCGATTCTGGGCCAGTCGAATTTTGGGAAGTATTTTACTTTATTGGGATCTGTATTGGTGAGAGAAAGTGTGTATCCGCTTCGTCCGTGAAAGGCCTTGTTCAGGTGCAGAACTTTGTGGCCTTTTTCAGTTTTATAACCCTTTTCGAAATTTTTTTGGACTTTCCAGTCAAACGCTACCTTCAGTGCATTTTCTACGGCAAGTGCACCGCCGGAAACGAAAAAAGCATAGGGCAGATAATCCGGAATTCCCACTCTCGAAAAAGTCTCAACAAAATGGGCCATCTCTTCGGTGTAAACATCCGAATTGGAAGGTTTGTTGATGGCAACCTGGCCAAGCTTGGAAACAAAATCAGGGTCACTGGCCATTCGCTCATGGTTCATCCCAAGAGGATTGGAGGCAAAAAAAGTAAAGAAATCGAGATATTGATTTCCTGATTTAGAATCGTGCAGGTAGGCGCCGCTGCTTTCTTCAAGGTCAAGAACTAAATCATATCCATCTATCAGAAGGTGCTTTCTTAATACAGAATGTACATCAGTGGGGGTAATGTTTTTTTTATCAGACATCATAGCAATTTATTCTACTTCAATTGCAAGCTACCAAATAAGAGGTATTGCCTCAATAGGCTATAACGTTTTTAGGCTGCAAATAGCTTAAATGAATAGAGAAAATTGCGCTTGTAAATTCTTCTCTAATAGAATGTTATTCCTTGTTTACTGTAAAGTTTAAAAAGGTTTTTCGGATGATTTGGATGCACTGACCAAGCTCTTCCTTATTTATAACCAACGGTGGGGCAAACCGGATAATATTTCCATGAGTCGGTTTGGCAAGGAGTCCGTTCTCTTTTAACAGAACACAGATATCCCAGGCGGTTGAGCTGTCCGGTCCATCATTGATTTCCACAGCGTTCAACAATCCTTTCCCTCTCACCTCTTTGATGAGGGCACATTCCGTTTTCAACTCATTCATTTCCTGCCGGAAAAGTTCTCCAAGCTCAAAGGCATTTGCTGTCAGGTTTTCTTCTTCTACAACTTTTAGCGCTTCAATAGCTACTCGGGCAGCAATGGGATTTCCCCCAAAGGTTGAACCGTGCTGGCCCGGTTTAATGACATTCATAATTTGTTTATCCGCCAATACCGCAGAGACAGGATACACACCGCCGGAAATTGCTTTTCCTAAAATCAACATATCAGGTTTTACATCCTCGTAATGGCAAGCCAGAAGTTTTCCGGTTCGGGCAATTCCGGTTTGAATTTCGTCTGCAATAAACAGCACATTCTTCTTTTTACAAAGTTCAGAAGCTTTTTTCAGGTAACCATCGTCCGGAACCAAAACGCCTGCTTCTCCTTGCATTGGCTCCACAAGAAAACCAGCTACGGATTCATCATCCAGGGCCGATTCGAGTTGATCAAGATTGTTATACTCAATGCTTATAAAGCCGGGTGTATAGGGGCCAAAATTGTCATGCGCTTCAGGATTACTTGAAAACGAAATGATTGTTGTTGTTCGCCCGTGAAAGTTGTTTGTACAGACAATAACTTTGGCTTCATTTTGAGGGATTCCCTTTATCTCATATCCCCATTTTCGGCAGATCTTTATAGCCGTTTCCACAGCTTCGGCGCCGGTATTCATGGGCAGTACGTTTTCGAATCCAAAATAGTCAGTTACAAACTCTTCAAAAACGCCGAGTTGGTCATTGTAGAAAGCCCGGGAAGTGAGGGTTAATGTTTCTGCCTGCTCTTTTAAAGCACCGATAATACGCGGATGGCAGTGGCCCTGATTTACGGCAGAATAGGCAGAAAGAAAATCAAAATATCGATTCCCCTCCGGGTCCCAAACGAACACACCTCGACCCTTTGCAAGCACAACAGGAAGGGGATGGTAGTTATGAGCTCCGTAATTTTCTTCGAGGGCAATAGCTTCTTTAGAAGAAATCATATGTAAACATGCATTCAATTATCAAAACAAGCTTTTAAGATAGTAATTTAACCAACCGTGTTCGATACTAATTTTAAGTTTTTTTCTTGACATGGAGAGGTGAAGAGTTGTATATTATAAATCTCGTTAGAAAACGAAATGAGACATTGAAAATCGATTTCGTTTTTGATGAAATTCACATCGCGGGGTGGAGCAGCTGGTAGCTCGTCGGGCTCATAACCCGAAGGTCGCAGGTTCGAATCCTGCCCCCGCCACTATTTAGAATAAGGCTCAATTGTTTTCGCAGTTGGGCCTTTTTTTGTAAAATCAGGTTGAAATAAATTCTCCTTTGTTGTTCGTAACCCTCAATTTGATTCTGTTTAAAATCTCTTCATCCATCTATTCATACTCTTCAAGCAGTTGAGAGATTGCAACGAAATGGTACAGAAGATGAAATTTCGGCAGTTTTAAAAATGATGATCTTGTTATCAAAAAGAATGAAAGAGAATCATTGTGATGGATTGCATAATGTTGAGTGAATGAGAAAAGCCAGAGATCAAATAAAAGTTGCTGAATTTACTGTTGAGGTAGAGAGGAAAAACATTAAGAACATTTATTTGCGGGTTTGCCCACCTGATGGAATGGTAAGATTATCGTCTCCAAAAAATGTTTCTACGGAATCCCTTCAGCAATTTGTCATTTCAAAGGAAGATTGGATCAGGAAAAAAATCAAGAAGGTTCAATCACAAGTCCGAACGCCGAAGCTTGAATATGTAAATGGAGAAAGCCACTATGTGCAAGGCCGGAAGTATAGCTTACATCTATTTGAAGTAGATAGAACACCGGGCGTATTGCTTCGGGATAACGGGTTTATGGAATTGTACGTGCGGCCGGGCAGCAACCGGGAAAAACGAGAAAAAGTTTTGAGAGAATGGTATCGCGAAATGTTAAAAGATAAGATTCCTCAACTGATTGCCCGTTGGGAGCCTGAACTGGATGTAGCGGTAAAAGAATGGGGCGTAAAAAAGATGAAAACCCGATGGGGAACTTGTAACACAAAAGCCCGGCGCATTTGGCTGAATCTGGAGTTGGCAAAAAGGTCTGAAGATTTGTTAGACTATGTGGTGCTGCATGAAATGGTTCACCTGAGGGAGCGATTACACAACCATCGCTTCAGGTCTTTTCTGGACAAGCACATGCCGGATTGGAGAAACCGGGAAGAGGAATTGAAAAAGAGATTGCCTTAAATCAGAAGTACAATTCTTCTAATCACTTATGATGGAATGAAGCGGAATAGAGAATTCGAATCGTGTACCGTTCTTATTATTGCTTCCTATCTTCAATTCAGCTTTTAATTGATCTGAAAAATTATTGACGAGTGTCATACCCAGTGAATTGCTTCTTCGAAGATCTACATCTTTTGGAAGGCCCGATCCGTTATCACTGATATCCATATACATTCTATCGTCCTGAATAGATGTGAAAATCTTTATTTCGCCATCCTTCGCCTTATTGAATGCATGTTTGTGTGCGTTGATCAGAATCTCACTTATCATCAATCCCAGGGGAATGGCTTTGGCCATATCCAGATGAATGTCTTCAATTTCATAGGAAAGATTGATGATTTTATTGCTGTCTCTGAAGGACCGGTGTGTGACCTCCGCAATATTCTCGATATAATCTTTAAGACTGATTTTTGAGAAATTCTCGTTGTTGTAAAGCGCCTCATGCGCCAGAGACATCGTGCGAATCCTTGATTTAGAAATCTTCAGCAATTCCGCCACCTGTTCGTCTTCACTCATTGTTTCCTGGAGTTCGAGGAGGCCGTGAACCTGTGCAAGGTTATTTTTTACACGATGTTGAATTTCTTTAAAAAGAATATCTTTTTCTTTGAGAGAAACCTTCAATTCCTCACGACTTTTAACCAGGTCAGACGTCCTGGTTTCAACCTGTTCCCGAAGGTTATTATTCCAACTGTGGAGTAAATATATTGCCGCATAACCAGTAACCAGTATCAGGCCGATTGATGTCCATGTAATGATTTGAAAGGCTTCCAGAGAGCCCATGATATCAGAAACCAATACCATATTGTTGTTGCCAACAGTTTCACGAACATTCAGCCTTCCCAATAAATACCCGGAGAAAATAAAAAGAGCCAGTGTTAAAGCCACACTGACTACAGAGCCATAGATCCATTTTGGCGATACTTCTTTTTGTGGAGGCAGACTGAGGGTTGACCTTTTCTTTCTTTCCACCCAAGGGGATAGAATGAATAGAAGAGGTCCTAATACCAGAATGGATTGGAAAAAGATACCCGTCCACCAGCTTTTCCATACAATGAGCGTATCTTGTGCAGAAAGCTGTAAAAAGAAACTCCAGATAAACGATCCCATAGAGCTTGCAAGTGCAGCGATGAACGATATCACAATAAATGCGGCAATACTCTTAAAGCTGCGAAGAGTGTAAGGGATGCGAATACTGTGATATGCAAGTGCAAAAAATCCCATCCCAAAAATGAAAGACATTCCAATGAGGGAAGCCCACAGCACGGTAATTTCAGACATATAGGCTACTATAAACGTACAGAGATAAACCGGAATAAAACCCCACTCAAACCCAAACCAAAAAAGTAAAAGCATCCCAAGGATAAGAGCCGGATTCAGGATAAAGAAATTTATAATTTCAACTCTGTCCGTTGTAAGTGTAAGCCATTCCCGATTCATCAGATCGGCTGTAAGAAAGAGAGAACCGGCTATTACAATAAGCCAGACAATTAATGGAGCGAATAACTTTGCATCGTTGATCTTGTAGTTGGATGTTAAAAAGTCCAACGATACAGGCCGCCACGAGTAGTTTCTATTACTTATGCTCATACCTTACCAGATATAAGTGTTAACATAGTTAAATGGGATTGTGAATTCAGCCCCCGAAATTTTCACAAAGATATTTGAGTCAATCGTAATCAATAAGATGTCAGGGTCGCCAACTAAATTTATACTGGTCCAAACAAGGTTATCTTATAATAATTACAAATTCTTAATATTTAAGAATACAAATAATCTATGGATTTTTGATCAATTAATTTTAAAAAAATTTAACAAAAGTCCATGCACAGATGTTTTTAGAAGAATCAAAAAAGAGGTTTGCTGCGCGTTTACGATAATGAACGCCAGCTATACGATTTGCTCAAGGACGCCAATGGATTTGAAGACTCTCATGAAACTACAGCCTTTGTATGGTTTTAAAACCAAATCTGGTTTGAAGCTGGTTAGTTAAGCTTGTACCTTTACTATCTGCTGAAAAATGCTAAATCAATCAAAAAGAACAACCTGCGAGAACACTTCATCCAGCCACGGCTAATTCATGCACGTCATTGATCTAGGATTATTCTTAGTATATATCGTAGGACTGCTCGGATTTGGGTACTTCTTTTTTAAAAAGAACAAGGGAGGCGATGACTACTATGTAGGGGGCAGAAATATGAGTAGTTATCACATCGGCCTTTCGGTGGTTGCTACAGATGTGGGTGGCGGTTTTTCCATAGGGTTAGGGGGACTCGGTTTTACAATGGGGATTTCCGGTTCCTGGATGCTTTTTACAGGGTTAATAGGCGCATGGCTTGCCGCCGTTTTTTTAATCCCCAAGATAAAACAGAACCCGTTTTTTGATAAAGCCTATACATTTCCTCAACTATTTGAGCATTACTACAGTCCAAACGTTGCGTTAATTGCCGCAATTATTTCTGCCGTTGGTTATGCGGGATTCACAAGCTCTCAAATGCTTGCCGGCGCCAAGCTGGCGAGCGGTACGTTTTCGAACTTGGGGCTGGACACAGCGCTGTATATTATGGGAGCTGTGGCCGTCATTTACACAGTAATGGGCGGATTAAAAGCGGTGATTTATACCGATACCATTCAATGGAGCATCCTCATGACAGGACTGATTTTTATTGGCGTTCCTTTCGCGTACGTAGAAATTGGAGGAATAGAGGCCGTTCGCAGCACGGTCTCGCCCGAAATGCTTTCGTTGTTTAATCTTACCTGGCAGGATGCCGTTTATTGGACGGTGACGATTATCCCAATATGGTTTGTGGGAATGACCCTTTATCAGAGAGTCTATGCCTGCAAAGATGAAAAAACCGCAAAAAAAGCATGGTACATTGCCGGCTTGTTTGAATGGCCGGTAATGGCATTTCTTGGAGTTTTGTTAGGTTTATTTGCACGGGTGGCTGCCGATCAGGGAATGTTTGATTACCTCGGAGCTCAAAATATTGCCCAGACCGATCCTGAAACGGGTTTGCCGATGCTGCTGCGAACGGTTTTACCGGTAGGTTTTTTAGGTGCTATGATGGCCGCCTATTTCTCGGCAATTCTTTCAACCGCCGATAGTTGTCTGATGGCATCCTCAGGTAATGTTGTAACCGATATCATTGGCCGGTTTAAAAAATTCAATCCAAATAGCAGTATGTTTCTTGGTCTGTCGCAAATTGTCACGCTCATTATCGGGGTGCTTGCACTATTGTTGGCTGCCGCAATGGAAAACGTGTTGTCACTGATGCTTGATTCCTATTCATTCATGGTCTCAGGTTTGTTTGTACCTGTTATCGGAGCGCTGTTTTGGAGGAAAAGTACATCAGCAGGGGCAATGAGCGCCATGATTTCCGGGGGTACAACTACGCTTTTTTTGCGCTATCTGGAGATAGGGTTACCTTTTAATCTGGATCCCAATGTATTTGGTATTACTACATCCGCAATCTTTTTTATAACAGTGAGTTTGCTGACTCAAAAAAATCAAAAATAATTATGAACATTCACTATACACTTTCAGTTAAAGATGATGGAACCTCTCCATTTTCCAGAAATGAAATAGCGGAATTTTTACATAAGCATTTAGATCAGTATGGGGATGCAAAATCCGCTATCTTAAAATGTATCGGCTATGCTTATGGGGACAATCCCGGCCAGGATGGTTTTATCCTGATGGCCCATGATGAGGGCGAGATTTTGGGAGCTGTCATTATCAACAAAACCAATATGAGCGAGTATATCCCCGAAAATATTCTTGTTTACATAGCCGTACATAAGAAAACCCGGGGAAGAGGGGTAGGGAAAGAGTTGATGCAACGAACCATTGATGCAGCGAAAGGGGACATTGCTTTGCACGTGGAGCCGGACAATCCGGCTAAATTTTTATACGAAAAATTTGGTTTTATCAACAAGTACCAGGAAATGCGGTATTCAAGCAGCAAATAAAGGACCGATCACAAACCCAAAAATGAGAATCGAATGATCAATTCATGTGGTATGAGATACAAGCTACAGGATACAAGTTTCAGAACATTCAAAAGCTTGCATCCTGAATCCGTACTCTTGTTTCTTGCATCCTGAATGACGAAGCAATATGGCCTATTTAAAACTCTACAGAGAGGAACTAAAGCATAATTTTAAATTCCTGGATCAGCTATTTAAGGAAAATGACATTAAATGGGGAATTACCACCAAGCTATTTTGTGGTAATCGTGCTTTTCTGAATGAGGTGATTGATTTGGGAATTGGTGAAATGCACGACTCCAGGATCAGTAACCTGAAAGTTATAAAAGGGATTGATCCTGAGACGGTAACGATCTACATCAAACCGCCTCCAAAAGATATTGTCAGAGATGTGGTGAAGTATGCCGACATTAGCCTGAATACCGAACTTGCGACTCTTCATGAATTATCAGAAGAAGCAGAAAAGCAAGATAAAGTCCATAAAGTGATCATCATGATTGAAATGGGGGATCTTCGGGAAGGAGTGATGCGTGAGGATCTGATCAACTTTTATGAGAAAGTTTTTCGCCTGCCGGGAATTGAAGTAGTTGGGCTGGGTACAAACCTGAATTGCCTGCACGGTGTAATGCCCGACGGCGACAAATTGATTCAGCTGGCACTTTATAAACAGATCATCGAACTGAGATTTAAAAAAGAAATTCCACTGGTTTCAGGCGGCACTACGGTTACCATTCCATTGCTGTTAAGAAATCAGCTTCCGAGTGGAATCAATCACTTTAGAGTTGGAGAAGCTCTTTTCTTTGGGAAGAATTTATTTACTGACGGCGTTATTGAAGGGATGAGTGACAGGGTTCTTGAACTTTATACCCAAATCATTGAATTGTCAGAAAAACCAAAAGTGCCGATGGGCGAATTAGGTGTTAATCCGCAGGGACGGACCACAAAAGTAGTTGAAGAAGATGTTGGTAAAACGTCTTACAGAGCCATTATCGATATTGGTGTCCTCGATATCCAACCGAATTATCTGGTTCCGGTAGACGACAACATTACCATCTCTGATGCCAGTTCAGATATGCTTATATTGGATGTAGGATCAAATCCGAACGGGTATAAAGTTGGCGACACCATTCGGTTTAAACTTAAATATATGGGCGCGCTTGGGTTGATGAGCTCCGACTATATCGAAAAAAAAGTAGAAGATTAACGAACTATGGAGCTGTCTGAACTGCCATCATTTGGTTTCGAAAGCATTATAAAATCGGCAGTTAAAAAGATGAACACTCACCCGGTCATGGACTTGCCGGATGATTTCAGGATTATGGATCTCTCCTCAGGGTTTGACAGGGATTCGCTTACCGCTTTTATTAAATCCGGTGGTTGGGGGGTAGGTGGTTACCTGGAAACCCGGCAAATAATGTACGAGGCACCTCTTTATCAAAACCAGAGAAATATTCATATGGGAATTGATATTTGGGCACAGGCGGGTGAACCGGTTTATTCGGTCATGAATGGAGAAATTGTTTACTCCGAATATCTTGGTGAAGAAGGAAATTACGGCGGAACTCTCATCCTTAAACATGTCATTGAAGGACAGGAATTATTCGCGCTTTACGGTCATCTTTCCAAAAAAAGTCTTGAAACGTTTAAAGTAGGCCAAAAACGAAAAACCGGCGAACAAGTTGGCTGGATTGGTGATGAATCAGAAAATGGAAACTGGCCGCCTCATCTTCATTATCAATTATGTATTGAAGATCCCGGTAAAGCCGATATGCCCGGAGTTGTTGCCAAAAAGGATTTGATCGAAGGGAGAGAAAAGTATCCGGATCCACGAATCTTACTTGGAGATATTTATTGAGATTTTGTCGCTATTGGTTGAACTAAACCCATTCATTATTTTCGTACATGGAACTTCATCCACGCATAAAAGATGTACTCGATTTATTAGATCCGCCGAAAGGGTTTCAGCCCTGGCACGGCGGCCCTACATTAATGGGATGCTTAAGAGGGGTGGATGCGAACCAGGCCGCCTGGAAACCAACGCTTGATCGCAATTCGATCTGGAACCTGGTTTTGCACATGGCTTACTGGAAATATTCCATCATTCGAAAGTTGAATCCGGATTTTCCTAAGGGATTTGACCGGAGTCCTTCCAATTTCCCAGAGGTTCCTGAAAAGCTTACCCAAAAAAGCTGGCAGAAAGACAAAGATCTGCTCAAAAAAACACATCAAATACTGGTGGAAGAGATTATAAAATTTCCGCCCCAAAAACTGGATGATACCTGTCCGTCTAAGAAAGAGTGGACATATTCACAATTGATTACCGGCATCGCTGCTCATGATACGTATCACATCGGGCAAATACAGGTGTTGAAAAAGTTGTTTGCCGAAATGAACGGCAATTAAATTGCTAACAATCTTATCACTTAAGAACAGATATCGTTTTTATGAACCCTGATCTGATTGACTTCAGAAAAGAAATTCATCAACATCCGGAAATTTCTGGGAAAGAGGAGAAAACCGCAGCCCGAATCCAGGAAGAACTTCAGAAGCTCTATCCAGATGAAATATTTACGGACCTTGGTGGTTTTGGTGTTTTGGCTCATTTTAGATGTAAAAGCGGTCAGCCCCAAAAAACTATTTTATTTCGGGCTGAATTGGATGCCATTTCAGTTCGGGAAGAGACGGGATTGCCCTATCAGTCTAAAAATGAAAATGTCATGCATGGCTGCGGTCATGACGGACATATGACAATTTTAATCGGGCTGGCAAAAATGTTGAGCGAAAATCGTCCCGAGAATGTTGATGTCTACCTCCTTTTTCAACCTGCAGAAGAAACCGGGGAGGGAGCGGCAAGAGTTTTAGAGGATTCCAGATTTCAAAACCTTGAAATCGATCATGGTTTTGCGCTTCACAATTTGCCGGGATTCCCCGAAAAAACCATTATTTGCAAAGAGGATACATTTGCTGCCGGTTCCGTTGGAATTGAGGTTATCATCAAAGGTTCATTTAGTCACGCAGCTTACCCGGAAAAGGGGGTGAATCCGTCGGGAACGGTAGCCAACTTGGTTCAGAAAATGGAGCAGGAAATGGAGTGGTTTCGGTCAGATCGTAAGGGAAATAAGCTGGTTTGTACATTCATGAAAATGGGAGAAAGGGCGTTTGGCATTAGTCCGGGCAGTGCCAGCATTGGGTTCACAATCCGTTCGGAATCAGACAAGATTCTAGAGAAGGGAGTAAATCGAATCAAGGAAATGATTGATGGCCTTCGAGAATCTTTTGAAGGGGAGATTTCTTTGGAAGAAGTTGAACCCTTTCGGGCTACGGTAAACAGCCGTGATGGAGTTGAAATCGTTAAATGGGTTAGCGAAAAAAAAGGATTTAAATATCAAAACCTGGAACAGCCATTTCCCTGGAGTGAGGATTTTGGAGAGTTCCGCCGGCAGTTTCCAATTACGATTTTTGGTTTGGGAGCCGGAGAATACAGGCCTCCACTGCATTCTGAAAAGTATGATTTTAATGACGGGTTGATCGGGGTGGGAACCGGAATGTTTCGAGGAATAGTTGATTATTATTCATCATTGTAGTTTTTTGGAGGCCGAATCAGGAATTGCCATTGTATTCAGCGCTCAGCTCGCCAAGGTGATTTGTGTCACAAATAAGTTCTAAGATTGTTTATGAAAGAATCATTTCTACAGCCGTCGGTCATCGAACTCGACAAAGGCGCACTTCAAAATAATATTCAGTTCCTTAAAAACAGGGCGAATAATTCCGTAAAACTTTCATCAGTTATTAAAGGGAATGCCTATGGCCACGGCATCAGCCAGTTTTTGCCCATGGCAGAAGAATGTGGAATGAATCACTTTTCGGTATTCAGTGCGAATGAAGCACGTTTGGCACACAAAAGAAAAACGCGTCCCGACACCGACATTATGATTATGGGAATGATTCGGGATGATGAACTGGAATGGGCCATCGAGAATGATATTGAGTTTTATCTGTTTGAATTAGACCGTCTTGATTCTGCTATAAAAAGTGCCGGGAAGGTTGGAAAAAAAGCCAGAGTTCATCTTCAGATAGAAACGGGGATGAACCGCACCGGGTTTGAAGAGTCGAAATGGAAACATGTGTTCGAAAGCGTCAAAAAACACCCGAAAGAAATTAACCTGGAAGGAATCTGTACGCATTACGCCGGCGCAGAAAGTGTAGCCAATTATTACCGAATTGAAAACCAGGATAAGCAATTAAAAAAAGCTATCAAGCTTGCGCAGGAAATTCTTGGTTTTTTGCCTGTGATTCATGCATCCAGTTCGGCCGCCTATTTATCTCAACCCCATATGCATTACGACATGGCAAGAGTAGGAATTGCCCAATATGGATTTTGGCCAAGCCGGGAAATATACATGCATAATATGAAGTCTTTAGATCTGAAACAGGGAGAGGATCCGCTGAAAAGAGTACTTACCTGGAAAAGCGAAATCATGAATATAAAGTGGATTGACAGCGGAGATTTTATCGGGTACGGAAATGTATATCTCGCCGGGAAAAAAATGAAAATAGCAACCGTTCCAATCGGGTATACCCACGGGTTTGGAAGAAACCTGACAAATGCCGGTTATGTATTGACAAGAGGAACGCGTGCGGGTGTGGTTGGACTTGTAAATATGAATATGATTACCATCAATGTAACCCACATAGAAGAAGCCCGAAAAGGAGATGAAGTTGTTTTAATTGGAAAACAGGGGAATGATGAAATAACGGTGGCTTCTTTTGGAGAGATGACCAACAATTTAAACTATGAAGTACTTGTGAGGTTGCCTACCACGATTCCCCGAATTACTAAAACTAATTGATTTTCAATCTCTTCCAGGTAAAAAATTTAGAAGTATCGGGAAATGAACCCGATTTTTTTAAATCCAAGCACAGTTGTGAAGAATCATGAAGATTTATTTTTAGCTAAGTAGCGAGGTGTTTGGCTAATTTCATTTTTTGAAAGCTATTTCCAAAAAAATAAAAAAAGCAATTAAACAATTGATTTTATTTGGTTTATGATTTTTTCTTAAAGTTTATTTAGTGATTGTTGTCAACGTTAAAAAAATGTTATGCATTTTTGATGTATTTGTTAAAAAAAATATAAAACAGTTGAAATGGATTTAATCAAAGCATACCTTCTTTCAACCAGGACATTAGAGGATTATCCAAAAAAAAGGATTAATTCTCGAGGGCATTAACCTAAACATTTTTAGGCATCTTAAAAGAGTGACTATTCTGCATAGTTTAATATTTCCATTCTATTAAGGAGTTGCCCTTCTATTTCCTTTAACTAAAACATCAAACGAGGTCTTGTATGAATTATAAGCTACTCTCTGTATTAGTATTTGCCTTTCTCTTTTCATTTGATGCATATGGTCAGGTGACAGTACGAGGAACAGTTACTGATGCAAATACCGGAGATTCACTTCCCGGTGTAAATGTATTTATTGAACAAACCCAACAAGGGGATGCAACCGATATCGATGGTGAATTCGAAATTTCGGATGTTGAACCCGGTACCTATACACTGATGGCTACCTTTGTAGGGTACAATCAGTATGAAACCACAATTGAGGTTGGCTCTACAGATGTAACCGCTGATATCCAACTAACATCCAGCATTACGGCATTGGATGATGTTGTTGTAACAGCTTTTGGTTTGGACCGGGAAGAACGCTCGCTTGGATATTCTATCCAGGAAGTTAACGGTGACCGAATTGCTCAGGTAAGCCAGGATAACATTATTGGTGCACTTGCCGGGAAAGTTGCCGGCATTCAGGTTGTGGGTAGTTCAGGCGCTAATCTTGGCGGTTCAGAACGAATTAGAATTCGTGGTACGAATGGTCTTTCAGACGGACAACCTCTTTTTGTTGTAGATGGTACTCCTATTGATAATAGTTCTTTTGTCGTAAATCAAAGTGGGTCTACTACAGGTCGTGATCTAGGGAACTTGGCATCAGATTTAAATTTGAATAATGTTGAATCAGTATCTGTTCTGAAAGGTGCCGCTGCAGCAGCATTGTATGGAAACCGTGCATCAGACGGTGTTATTTTGATTGAAACGAAAAAGGGGCAAATGGGCGAGAATCAACCCATACGGGTAAACTTTTCAAATAGTACATATTTTGAAAATGTTTCTATACTCCCCGATTATCAGGATGAGTATGCAGGTGGATATTCTCAGAGCTTGGTAGATTGGGAAGATCCTGAAACCGGTGAAATGGTTAAAGGGTTAAACTACGCAGCTGATGAAAGCTGGGGGGCCCCGAATGGATGGGCAAATGTATCGTCCTTGGTGGTCATGGTATCATCATGACTTTACTGGTGATGGACAGGATGATTACGGGACAGAAATTCCTCTAGAAGCCAATCCGGATAATGTTCGAGACTATTTTGAAACAGGGGTCAGAATGACGAATAACCTCTCAATTTCCGGGGGATCAAGCAATGCTTCTTATCGTGTAGGGTTATTAAATACAAACCGAAGTGGTGTGCTTCCGAATTCGACGCTCGATAAAAATGGTGTTAATTTCAGTGGAGCATTAAGTCATTCCGACAAATTCACCTCAAGAATTTCCTTTAATTATGTCAATACGAGTGCAGATGGCCGACCGGCACTTGGTTATTCTGCTGTCCAGGGAAATGGGGTGCAATCTTTCAATCAGTGGTTCCAGCGCCAATTAGATATAGATAAGCTTCGGGATTACCGAACAAGTGAAGGCCTGCCAATGACCTGGAATATTCGTTCGCCAAGTGATCCGACTCCTCTTTATTGGGATAGTCCGTTTTTTGCAGCAAATGAAAACGTTTCGAATGATGATCGGGATCGCATATATGGGAATTATTCTATGAGCTATAATGTCAGCTCCAACATAGAGGTGACTGGTAAATTGCATCTCGATACATATAGCTTTACCGCAGAAGACCGTATTGCAACCGGAGGGCTGGAAGAGGATTGGTACTACGTAGCTCAACGTTCGCGGCGAGAAATAAATTACGAGGCCGGTGCACGCTATGAAGAAGACTTCGGTGATATTTCATTGAGCGGGTATCTGGGAGGTAATATTCGTACTGAGAAATACAGTGCGCTGATTCAGCAAACTGTTGGAGGGCTCTCAACTCCAAACTTCTTCAATATTGATGCGTCTGTAAACCGACCAGATGTATCAAACTATAATGAAGAGAAGCAGGTGAATAGTCTCTTCGGAACTGCTACATTTGGTTTCAGAGATTTAATTTACATTGATGGATCTTTGCGGAACGACTGGTCTTCAGCATTACCCGCAGATGATAATTCAAACCTTTATTACGGTTTGTCTGGAAGTTTGGTGTTTACTGAATTTGATGTCTTCAGAAATCAAAATATTCTAACCTTTGGTAAATTACGTGCTTCTATTGCTCAGGTTGGAAATGATCTGAATCCATATCAGGTGTTTACAACATACGACTCTTCGACTCCTTACGGCAGTCAGCCGACTCAATCTATTCCGAACACTTTGAATAATCCTAATATTGAACCTTCTGTTTCTTCAGACTATGAATTTGGGATTGATTTGAGGTTTTTAGGAGGACGTCTGAGAACAGATGTTAATTACTATAACTCTGTTCGAAAGAACGAAATTCTTGAGTTAACAGTACCCGGATCAAGTGGATTTAATGAGTCTATAGTTAATGCAGGCAAATTTACTACTACCGGATTGGAAGTAGCTCTTGGCGCTACAGCTGTTCAAACACAGGATTTTGTTGTAGAGCTGGACCTGAACTGGGCATCAAGTTATTCTGAAGTGAATGAATTGGCTGAGGGAATTACAACCCGAATATTAGAGAGCGCGTCTTTTGGTGCCGCATTATATGCTACAGAAGATGAAGAGTGGGGGAATGTTGTTACCACAGGTGGCTATGGCGGATATTCCATTCATGAGGGAACCGGAAAGCGAATTGTGAATGAAGACGGATCCTATGCTCTCGAATCTAATAAAGATATTGGCAACATCCTTCCGGACTGGACAGGTGGATTTAATTTAGGAGTAACCTATAAAAACTTCTCTCTCAATACATTTGTTGAATTCCAGAAAGGCGGGAAATTTTATTCCGCAGACCAGATGTGGGCCACATCAACAGGTTTAGCTCAAGGTACTGTGGGAGACAATACACTTGGAAATCCTGTACGTGATCCTGTGTTGAATTCAAGTGGAGAACAGGTTACTTCTGTTCCTCTAAATGAAGCAGCATCTAACTCAGGAGGTGCTTTGACGGAAGGTGTAGATGAAAACGGAAATGACGTTGCTTATTTGAGAAACGCCTCTGACTTCTTCTACGAACAGTATCAGAATAAGGAAGTGTGGCTTAAGGACGCGAGCTTTATAAAGCTTCGAGAGGTGAAATTGACCTATAATATTCCTTCGCAGGTTCTTGAATCACTTCCGATTATAAATGCCAGCATCGCTTTGGATATTCAGAATGCACTTATGCTTTATGCAAGTGAAGATGGCTATGACCCGTCTATTGTTCAGAACAATGGGAATGGATTCGGATGGTGGACTGGAGGAGGCCTGCCAGCCACACGGTCGATAGGTTTTAATGTTAATGTCGGTTTCTAAAACAATTTGGCATACTTATGAAATTTAAAAGAAATAAAGTTATGACTTTACTAAAAAAAGCAGCACTCATGCTGGCTGTATTTGGCCTGGTAATGGGATGCGACGATTTCGGAAACCTTAATGTGGATTCTAACAACCCTTCAGAAGTCAGGACAGATTTATTGCTCACCAATGCTGAACGTGAGATTAGTGATGTGGTTGGAGCAACAACCGGGGTGATCTGGACTCAACTGATGGCAGAAACTCAATACGAGGATGATTCCCGATATTCATCTGCTACCTTTGATTTTAACTCCTGGTACTATGGTCCTCTTAAAGACCTGCAAACCATCATTGAAGAAAATTCAAATGAAGACACAATGCAGGAAGCAGCAGCAGCAGGCAGTAATGCCAATCAAATTGCTGCGGCCCGCATTTTACAGGTATACTTTTATCATATGATGACAGACAGATGGGGAGCCATTCCCTATTCTGAGGCGTTACAGGGTAGAGAAAATTTTTCTCCCTCATATGATTCCCAAGAATCTATTTATATGGATCTTCTGAAAGAATTAAATGAAGCAGTGAGCCAGATGGATAGCGGTCCTGGGCCAACTGGTGATATTGTTTTTGATGGAGAAATGACTTCATGGGCACTGTTTGCTAACAGCTTACGCGCTAGAATCGCCCTGAGAATGGCTGATGTGAACCCGGATGTTGCTGCTCAGGAATTTACCGACGCAGTGAATGATGGATTAATCACCGAAGATGTTATGTATCCATATCTTGCTGATGCTGATAACGAAAATCCTTGGTATGGTCGTTTCAGAACTCGTACTGATTATGCCATTTCAGATGTTTTAGCTAACTACATGCTGAATTTGGATGATTATCGTGTTTTGAAATATGCGAATCCGGCACCAGTTGCAAGCAATAATGACGGTCAGGTAACATTCGATGAAATTATTGGTATGGACTATGATTCGCCGAACCCAGGAGATATCTTAAACTCATCCATTTCCTTTCCCGGTTCAGCAATCGGAGCAGGTGGTCCTGGAGTTGGGATACAAAATGCTCCTTTGCCGATTATCACTCTTGCGGAATTAAATTTTGCAAAAGCTGAAGCTGTAGAACGAGGATGGATATCCGGTAGTGCTGAAGAATATTACAACGCGGCTATCGAAGCGTCGTGGATGCAGTGGGAAGTTTACAATGAAACTAATTTCACTGCCTTTATTTCACAACCTGAAGTTGCATACAGTTCTGCAGATTGGAAAGAAAAAATTGGTAATCAAAAATGGGTTGCATTCTACCCTAATGGATACCAAGCTTGGGCAGAATGGAGACGATTGGATTATCCGGAATTAGAACCACATGATCGTGCTCTTAGTCCAGATAATGAAATACCTGTTCGTCATATGTATCCCAGTTCAGAAGAGGAGATAAACACCGAAAATTATGAGGCGGCTATTTCTGCAAATGGAGCTGATACTCCTTCCAGACATTTATGGTGGGATGTAAACTGATTTACCAGCTATTACAAATAGTTAAACTGATAAAGCCTCTTTGAAAATATTTCAGAGAGGCTTTTTTTATAGATGGGTCTAATCTGATGTGATACTTTTTATATAACCGTAATCTAATGATCTGAAAATGAAGGGTAAGCTCCAGTTTTGTTTATCCGGAAGATAGCTCTCCTATTCTTATTTATACTTTGTGGACGTGCATGTGCCTTATCTCAATAACACAGTATCGCTTACGGGTACCACAAAGCCAATCATCAATTTTGAAATGAAGACGACATTGTTGTCTCTACCACCTGATTTGGACGAGAACAAGTATTCCTCATTTATAGAATATATTCTTACATAAATGGATATACTATTCGCCAAAAAATAAGAGGGAAGTAGTCAGTTCACTAAGAATGATAGATGCATTATTAAATCAAGAGTAAGGAGCGTTTTTTTAAAAGCTTTTTCTTACGTATTAGCGCAAGATGGGATAAGGGGAATTCAAATATTTTAGCCAATAAGCAGCCTATTAATTGTTTTGAAATTAAACTCAAGTAAAAAAATTTAAAACGAGGCGGTTTTGAAAATAACTATTTTTTTTAAGTTTATAGGGTTTTTTTCGCCAAAATTTTAACAAATATACTGTTACTCTTAAAGTGTTTAGTGATATGTGACTCCCTTATTTAAAAAAATTTTCAAATTAGTTGAAATGGGTTCTCTCAAACACTAAATTAACCCGACAAGTACGAATGAAGGCTTTGAAGTCAACAAGTATCGCCAGCTAGGACATTAACCAAAACATTATTGGCATCTTTGTAATCTCAGGAACTCTTCTCAGAGGCATCTTTGTGGTTTGACAACTCTCTAAGAATTGAGATTAATCATCTTAAGTACAGCTACTTACTTATCACTTAACCAAAACAACAACAAATGAGGTCTTATATGAACTATAAGCTACTTACATTAGTAATATGTGCCTTTATATACTCAACTTCTGCGTTTGCTCAGGGTAGTGTATCGGGTACTGTAACAGACTCCAGGACCGGTGAAGAACTCCCTGGTGTTAATGTTATAATAGAGGACTTGCAACTGGGTGCCTCTACTGATATCGATGGTGAATACGAAATCCCAAATGTACCAGAAGGTACATATAATATTACCGTCACTTATATTGGGTACAAAAGCTATTCTTCTCAAATTCAGGTGGGTAACTCTTCCATCACGCATGACGTTTCTCTTGAACAAGATGTTCTTGGTCTTGAAGAAGTGGTCGTAACTGGTGTGGGTTCAGGAACTCAAACAACCAAGCTCGGTTTTTCAGTTTCCAAAGTTGGTGAAAGAAGCCTGCAAGAGGTTCCAGCCCCCGATGTAGGGTCGGCACTTCAGGCTAAAGTACCTGGAGTAACAATCGTTAAGGCCTCGGGTGACCCTTCTGTTGCTGCCTCTATTCGGTTGAGAGGATCAACATCAATAAACGGTGACCAGAGTCCCCTGATTATTGTTGATGGTGTAATTACAGATGGAAGCCTTTCAGATATTAATATGCAGGACGTTGAAAGCATTGAGATTGTAAAAGGCGCGGCCGGATCATCCCTGTATGGATCACTTGCAGGAAATGGTGTAATTCAGATTATTACAAAAAGAGCCAGCAGAAGTATCGATAAGCCAACTTTTACGGTTCGCACTGAATATGGATTTTCTGAAATTGCGAAAGATTTTCCAACTACTGATAAACATCCCTGGGTTAATGATGCTGTCTTGACGTCTGATGGGAAATATGTTGAATCGTGGCCTGGTTATGGTACGTTTGACGAGGACAGAGTTTTCGACAACGACTACCCTGTAACTTACAATAACACGGATGCCATATACACTGGGCAGCCTTACAATACAAACTATATAAATGTTGCCAACTCCTCAGGTAATTTTAACTATTTCTTATCATTTGAGGACATGACACAAAGTGGTATCGTTAAAAACCTTAATGATTACAACAGGCAGTCAGTAAGGCTCAATGCTGATTATTTATATGATGAGAAATTCAAGCTCGCTTTCAGTGGTTCGTATGTAAATACAGAATATCCTGATATTAGCGAACAGGGGCAGGGATCGAACTTTTTCTACTCTGCACTTTCTGCACCGCCAGCCATCGATTTTACAGAACGAAATGCTGATGGAACCTACACAAACGATCCGACAGGTTATAGTCTGGGAAGTAATGAACAAAATCCACTTTACGTGGCAGAGAACTTCCAGGATGACATCAATCGTGAGCGATATATTGTTGGGCTGAACCTTTCTTACCAGGTAGCAGATTGGCTATCATTAAATGCCCGGCAGTCAATTGATCAGCGTTATCAGTTGAATACAGTATCAACTCCTGTAGGTTATCAAACACCGACCCCGAGTCAGGCATATAACAATGGTTATGAGGGAAGAACAGATATTAACCAAAGAACTGCCATTACGGAGTTGTGGGCTGCGAGTAACTTTCAACTTGACGATTTCAATATCAACCTTATCGGTAAATATCTCTACGAAGACAGAGAGTATGAGCGATATAATTTTTCAGGATATAACTATTCTGTAAGTGGAATTCGAAGCTTTGGAGCTCTTGATGCATCCACATTTAATATTGGCAATCTCGTTGAGGAAGAAAGGGTAGAAAATCTTATTCTTGATGCTACATTTGATTATCGAGACAAAATTATTGTAGGTGGGATGGTCAGAAGCGATGGGTCATCTGCATTTGGTGAAGATGAGAGATACAATGTCTACTACCGGGGGTCACTTGCTTATCGTGTCTCAGAAGACATTGAGATTGACAATATTGATGAGTTAAAGCTCAGGGCTTCCTATGGTACCTCGGGGAACCGACCTCCATTTGAAGCTCAGTATGAAACGTACGAGGCCGGAAGTACTGTACTTCTGCCAGATGTTCTTGGAAATGCAGAGATTAAGCCATCTGTAGTGGCTGAACTCGAGTTGGGTGTTGATGTTGCTTTCCTTGGTAAGTACAATTTCGTAGCTAATTACGCACTTGCAAACATTACCAATGATTATTTACTGGCACCACTTACGGGTACATCTCCATTTTCACATCAATGGCAGAATGTTGGTGAGATTGAGAATAAAACCCTTGAACTTGGCTTATCGGGAAATCTGGTTAATACCCGGGACTTACAGGCCGGTTTTAACTTGTCATTCTCAACAACTTCACAAGTTGTAACAGATCTGGGTGGTATAGCTCCATTTACCAGAGGGGTTGGAGGCGACGAAGGCGCTGCTATCGATCTGTTCCGATTTGAAGAAGGTGTGGAATACGGTGCGATGTATGGAAACAAATTCATCTCGTCCCTTGATGAACTGACAGTAGTAGACGGAACGGTTGTAAACATTCCTGGTGGTTATAGCCCGGCTGATTTTACAGTGAATAGTCTTGGCCACGTTGTTCTTACTGAGAATCAGGGAACTGAACTCGAACGTCCTATGTATCTGGTTGACGAAAATGGTGATCCTCAAGTGGTTAATATTGGCTCAACCCAACCTGACTTCCAGCTTGGACTGTCCGGTAATTTTAACTACAAGAATTTGGGATTATTTATGGTTTGGGATTGGTCCGAGGGGGGCAAAGTTTATAATTATACACGTGAACTGCTGTATAATCGTAACACCCACCAAGACCTTGAAGACTATACAAAGGAAGGTTACGATCCGCAATATCTGCTTGCCATAGATGGTCTGTATAATGGATCCGAAGCGGTAAGCCATTTCGTAGAAGATGGTTCATTTGTGAAGCTTCGGGAACTGTCACTCTCTTATACTTTCACAAACCAAACACTGGGATCATTAGGAGAGTATTTGCGTGATATTAAAGTATCCGTTGTAGGAAGAAACTTGCTCACATTCACGGAATACACAGGTTACGATCCTGAAGTTGCTCTGAGATCAAACTCTACAAACTTCAGGATAGATGAGTTTGCATATCCAAACTTCAGAACATACAGTGCTTCTGTACAAGTAAGATTCTAAACAAATTAAATGTATAACACTATGAATAATTCAAAACTCAAGTATTTATTCGTTCTGATGGTCTCGGGGTTACTCGCACTCTCGAGTTGTGCTGATCTATCGGTAGATAACTTAAATAACCCCACCACAGAAGCTGTGGAAAGTGATGAAGCAAACCAGGTTAAACTTTTGGCCGGTGGGTTTTTCGATGCAAGCACGGCAATGGTGAGCGACTGGGGAGTACACATTCACAATCTTGCTGATCAGTCAACTGGCACGAATGCCTTTAACAATTATTGGGACTTTTCCGAAGAGCCCAGATTAAGGTTGGATAATACCACATCGTACTCCGCAAGTACGGCTATTTCTGTTTACTTTGGTGGATTTAACTCAGCAATAGCAACTGCAAATTTGTTCATTGCAAATGAAGAGTTGTCGGATGACATCCGTGCCCAGGCTTATTTCCTTCGTGGCCTTTCAAGAGGATATCTGGGTATGATTTATGATCAGTCATATTTTTTGGATGAGAACTTCGACGCTACTACAGATGAAGCTGAATTCCAGCCTTACACTGTATTAATTGACGGCGCTCTGAGCGATATTGATCAAGCGATCAGTTTGGCAAGTGGATCATCAACATTTGTTTTCAACTCAATGCCGAACCCGGCAGATTCATGGACACAAGCTGAGTTTCTGGATATCGCAAATTCCATAGCAGCAAGAATTGCTGCCGGCGAGGCCAGAACAGCCAGCGAAGCTGCATCTCTCGATTGGGGCCGTATTCTTGCTTATGCCGAAGCCGGATTGGGCGGGCCAAATTCTCAGTCCTCCATCAACACGTTTTCTGCGTCAAACATTGGTTCATCTGGCGAGTATACTAACGATTTTGTTGACTGGTTGAACTTTGTAGTAACGGGTACTTTTGATACAGGGGCGGGATATAATCCGACTGATGTTAAAATTCCTCATATGCTGGATCCATCCTATCCGGTCATTTACCCTGCTGAAAATGCAAGTGCAAGTGAGGCGTCATATCCTCCTGCAGTTACAGATGATCCGCGTATTGACTACTTCAAATACACGACTAATCCCGGGTATCTTAATCCAACAAGGAATGCTAACCTGTTCACGAATTACTTTAGTGCTCGAATGTTCGCTAATAGTGACTGGTGGCCCTCACAATATAAAATCATATTTATGACATCCAGTGAGGTGGATTACCTGCGAGCAGAAGCTCAGCTTATGAGTGGAAGTGCAAGTGCAGCAGCTCAGACATTGAATGATTCACCTGCTGGTACAGGTTTGACAGATCTTGATGGATTCCAGTTACCGGCTGTACAGCTTGGATATATTGGACAAAATAGTCTTTCCGGCGGCCATTTTATGGACGGAAGTGAAAGTCTTGCCGAATTCCAGTGGGCTTTGTTAAGAGAATACTCTGTTGAATTGGATATGTTAGGTGGTGTTGGAATTCAGTGGTTTTTTATGAGACGTCACGATATGCTCCAGGAAGGAACCGCAACGATGTTCCCGGTTCCCGGAAGTGAGCTGGAAATTCTTGGGCTGGATAATTATACATTTGGAGGTCCAAATTTTGCCGGCCAGACAGGATCGGCTTCCGGCGACAACAGCTGGAAAAACTTAGCTGAAACTGCGTTTGGATCGAGCGCTGTTAATTTGCGAGTCGCAAATTCCAAAGCTAAAAAACAGGGAGACTATTTACTGCCTGTTAAAAACGGGGGAATTCCTTCACCTGTATCACTTGGCAAAAAAGCACTCAATAATTAAGAGTATATTTTCTAAAAATTAGCTCTGAGAGTTATAAAAGGCCCGGCATCTATTGAAAAGATACCGGGCTTTCCTTTTTCCTTAGTTAAGTGATTACAGGAAAAATACTTCAGCTGATAATCTTAGTATTTGTTTGATGTATGAAGTCTTCTGGGTTAGGTCATACATATCATATTAAGGTATAAGAAACTAATACATCATTCTCTTGCACGATAATGTCTTGCAAACACTCAAATCATCAGTCCGCTAAATCTTTTCTATCATCTTAATTGACCGTGAACGGTGCTATCGACTATTTGTTAAATTTGTTTTCTATGGAATGCGAGAAGACTATGCTTAGAAAAAATATTCCACATATCTGTATTGCAATCATTTTTTTTGTCGTTACAGCAAGTTGTATTCAGCAGGGCCAAGATTATGCTGCTGTTGAAATTGACTTTTTAAATGTAAAAAATCTGAAAGAGGGGGACTGGATAGAAATTGACGGGGTGAGATTCAGTCATGTAAAAGCTTTTGAAGAAGTAAATGAGCAGAAGCTTACGCTACCCGCATCAAGAATTACAAGAGGTGCTCAACAAAGCCAAAGGGACAACACAAACCCATTTCCTTCATTAAATATCGGCTATTTACTCGCTACGTATCTGCATGACATTAACAAAGAGGAACAGTTGATGATGGAGCATGACCATACCTATAAAATCTTAAATCCGGATTTAGTGTACGCTTTAGGCAAACTTCAATTTATGCGAGTAGACTCAACGAAAGTTCATATAAAAACTTCTTCAAATTACCCGGCTAAAATTAGGCCTATTCCATTGTAAATATCTCATTTTAGCAATCAGTGCAAATGATTACTTGAACTGAGTTTAACAGTACTTTAATGGCAGTTAACCAATTTGTGAAAAAAATTACTCTACTCCTTTTATTTAGTTTCAGTATGACTGCTGCCTTTGCTCAGAATATGTCTGTTCATATTTCTGGAACGGTTGTTAATGAATTGAATGGAAAAGAAATAGGAGATGTAGCCATCCAGGTATTGCCGGTGGAGAACCCTCATCTTGATAACCGAAATATCGGTACCTCTACAAATAGAGACGGTTCATTCAGATTCACGTTTAACTATTCATATCCTTTTCGTCTGCGCTTTAGCCATATTTCGTATGAAAACAGAGATATTATTATTAACAACCGTGAAGAAGGACAGAATATGAATGTGGAATTGAATCCTACAAGTATTTCTGGCGAAGATATTGTCGTAACGGCCGAACTGGTGTCTGAAGAGGAGTTGGAAGAAACCGAGACGATTTACAAAATAAGTACGGTAGACGTACAGCAATTAGCCTCTTTTGATGTTTTTGATCTGGTTTCTACAGTTCGTGAAGTAGACGTTGCAACACAAAGTATGACAATGCAGTCCGTAAATACCAGAGGTTTTAATTCCAGTGCAAACAAACGATTTCTTCAGTTAACCGATGGAGTTGACAACCGTGCACCCGGTTTGAATTTCCCGGTCGGAAATTTAATGGGACTCATTGATCTGGATGTGGCTTCTGTAGAAATCATGCCGGGTCCGGCGTCTACTCAATATGGATCAAGTGCACTGAACGGAGTGATGCTAATGACAAGCCGTGATCCGTTTTATACCGAGGGATTTTCTGTAGAGACAAAAGCCGGTGTAAATAATTTGGATGTAGGCGGGGATACTTTTTATGCCGCTGAAGGAAATGGAATGTTGGATGTTCAGGCCCGCTATGCAAAAGCATTTTCGGATAAATTTGCTTTTAAAGTTACAGGTTCTATAACAAGCGGAACAGACTGGCAGGCAAAAAATTATGATAATATTGGAACCGGGGGAATCCATGACCGGCGAGTAGATCAGCCGGGTTATAATGGTGTAAACACGTATGGGGATGAAAACTTTGTTTATGAGGAGGTTTATATTGATGAAGATTTGATTGAGGTAAGGTCGGGGGTTGTTATTCTTCCGGAGGCCGATTATGGACCCGTAACCCGTACAGGCTATCAAGAAAATAACCTTGTGGATTATGACATCTCCACCACAAAACTTGCAACATCCCTTCAGTATAAAATTAACCCTTCTTATCAAATAAAATTGGATGGAAAGTATGGATACACACATTCACTCTATACTGGAGACAGCAGGATTCGGCTGGATGGGTTCAGTATGTATCAAGCCATTGCCCAATTTGAGCTGGATAAACTGAATGTAAAAGCGTACTCAACCTGGCAAAATTCGGGGAATTCGTTCGATGTTTCCTACCTGGCCCAAAGACTTTTGCAAGATGCTAAAGCGGATGAGGATTGGTACAGAGATTTTCGAATTGCTTTTGAAAGTGGAGTCCCTGTTTTTGGAGTCCGTAAAGGAGATTTGGCTATAGCGAGGGGATTTGCAGATAGTGGCGTCACATTGTCATTAGATAAAAATATACAGGCGCGGTTTGAGCCGGGAACACCTGAATTTGAGGAAAAAGTAGACCAACTGATTGAAACGGTTGGGGAAGACGGCGTGGCTTTTCAGGACAATTCAAGCCTTTATTATGTAGAATCTACCTATGATGTAGAGAACCTGATACCGGAAACAGCGATGCAAATCGGGGGGAATTTTCGGTTTTACGATCTTGAATCGTACGGCACTATTTTTCCAGACACAAGCTCCAACAAAATCACCAATTATGAATTTGGAGGTTTTATAACCGCAGAAAATAAATTTCTTGATAACCATCTAACAGTAAGCTCCTCGCTACGGATTGATAAGAATGAGAATTTTAAACCGAGAGTCAGTCCACAAGTTGCTTTCAATTATAATTTAAATGACAAGCATTATTTTAATCTATCCTATCAGCATGGATTCCGCTATCCGGGGGTAAGAGAACAATTTATTAATAACGATTTGGGAGATGTTCGCCTGATCGGCGGATTATCTGAAAATGTTGATCAATATGATCTTCAGGGAAATTCAATAAGCCTGGATGCAATCCAAAATTTTAGAGAAGCAGTAAATGCAGATTTAAACAGTACAGCTACCAGTCCTGAATACTACAACAGGAACCAGGCAGAATTGAAGCATCTTTCCATATTGGAAGATGGAATTATTGGGGAGAATCAACTAACGGAAATAAAGCCCGAAGTAGTAAATACATTAGAAGCTGGCTACAGACATCTGTTTACACCACAGTTCTATTTTGATCTTAACTATTATGTCAGTTTCTACAATAATTTTATCGGTGTTACACGTGTCATGAAAACGCGGACGAGTCCCTCTGAGGACTTATTTGTAGCCGCAGGGCAAATAAATAACAGCCTCGAAAATGATCGGTATTATGTATACAGTAATGCAGAGGATCAATTAATTGTGCAGGGTGCATCGTTCAATATCGATTATTCATCCGGTGGATTTATGGCGGGCTTAAATGCATCATATGCGAAACTTATCCAGAGCTCGAATGATCCCATTACCCCCGGTTTCAATACACCACCGTTCAAGATGAATTTCGAATGGGGGCACAGATCAATTACCCCCAATGTTGGTTTTAAAATGGTTTACCGATACCGAACAAAATTTTTCTGGGAAAGCTCGTTTATGGACGGACCAATAGATAACTATGGTCATTTTGATTTTCAGGTTAATGCGCGTATCCCTTCCCTTAAAAGCTCTCTGAAGGTAGGTATTACTAATTTTGGTGTGGGAGAGTACTATAATATGTATGGTGGGCCATCAATCGGCAGTATTTTATTTGCCACGTTTACATTTAATCCAAAAAGTTTGTGATTATGAATGGCTCAAAAAAGAGTATAGTATTTGTCTTTTTGTTGATTCTTTTTGGTTGTTCCTATGAATTTCCAAATGCACCCGAAGAACCTGAGGCACAGCTGGGAAATATAAATATTGATAGTTTTACAATTGTAGGCGGATCTGCTTCAGCAGGATTTATGGATGGGGCACTTTATAATGTCTCGCAGATGAATGCTTATCCTGCCCAGATTGGTCAGCTTTTTAGAGAAGAATTAAATATAGATATCTATTCCAATGCATCCATCGAAAGTGAAAATGGTTATAATATCGAAGCATCTGGCCAATTTTCTGGTGTACCCGGCAAATATCAATTGCAGTACCATTCCCCCGAAATTCAATGGCCCGCTCGTATGCCAACCGAGGGAGAAGAGATTCATCCATTTTCCGGGAGTGTATCCGGCGAAAACAATTTTAGTTTGCCCGGTATTAAATCCTTTCAAATAGATAATGCAAGTGCTGTTTCAGAAAATATCTATTTCCAAAGATTTACTGAATGGCCCAGCAATCAAAGCCTGCTTGATGTTGCTCTATCAAAGAATCCCACTATTTTTATGTTGGAATCCGGCTTTGCAGATATTTTTAATTATGCTTTTTCCGGAGCAAGCGGAGAGGAAAACCCTTCGGCCAATCATATTCAACATAGTGATTTAACCCCTCTTTCCATTGCAGAACAATCTCTTTCTAATGCTGTGGAAAGAATATTATCAGAATCAGAAGCGGAATTGTTTTTGTTTACCATTCCCGATCCCTTCAAGCTTCCCTACTTTAATACACTCCCGTGGCATTTCACAGAGCAAGAACTTGGTAAGTTGGTAATTACGGATGAAGATAACACTAATCCCTATTGGGGTTATTATTGGCAGTTTAATGTAGATGTCAGGTCATATAATCAAACTGTAGATTATACCGAAGCGAGGAGCCTGATTGTGTTTGATATAGATGGTGGGAATACGTTCCGGGCAAAGGTTATTATTGATGAATACCTTCCGGATGCCCAAACTCCGGATGGAGTGGTAATCCCCAAATATCGCCAAATGCGTGTTAATGATTACTTTTTGTACAATGCTGAAATTGCTCATCAGGAATCTATGGAGACAGATACTTTTTTCGGGACTATAACTCCTATCTCGGATCAATATGTAATTACTGAGACAGAAGCTCAGATTATATCGAATCGCCGAAATGAATTTAATAGTATTATTCGTGGATTGGTGGATTCAAATTCTCGTGTTCATTTGATCGATTTCGAGAAACTGATTGATGATGTGGGTGAAGGCTTAATTAGTTATGATGGCGTTTTCTACTCTTTGAATTTTGATTCCCGGGGAATTATTTCTGCGGATGGATATAGTCTGAATTCAAAAGGGCAGGCGCTTTTAGCTAATCTATTTATCGAATCACTCAATCGTAATTTTTCATCTGCCATTCCGCTTATTGATGTAAACAACCGTCTGGGAAATACATACATTAATAATTTTTGAATAAGTTTCTATTCATTTTCGCAATGATGAACCAAACTATGCCTGGCTGTCAAAAAAAGAAGTGCGTAACATTTATATGCGTTGATTTTAACAACGATTGGTTTCACAACTTGGTGTAACCCTCATCTGAAAAATGGTTTCCAATTTCATCAAAAAAACAAACTTTTGAATGAATACATGTTGTTGTAAAATGAATTTTATATTCCAAGGTTAGTTAAAAAGCGGTTTTCTCTGCATGTCTGGATATATTTTTTTGTATACTTTTTTCTCATCTCTGAACAATGTTGCTCACTACCAATAAAGTAGTTAGGTGCGCTTCCTAAGCTCTGAATAAATAGGCACCTTGGGGTATAAAGTTCGTATGGTTGGCCTTAAAACAATTAAAAAAAATGCAAATTAGTTGAAATCAGTTCCATCAAACGCTAATTTAATAGTTCGTGTGCGAATAGAGACTTTTTAAAATCTACCAAAGTTATAGAGGAGAGTAACCAAGACATTCTAAGCATCTTTTGTGAGTTATTCTTCTTAGATAGAAACATTGAATATTCTTGCTGCACATATTTTTATTTAAATCACAACAATAATAAATGAGGTCTTATATGAAGTATAAGTTACCACTTCTTATAGTGTTACTGAGTATCTCTATTGTATCTTCTGTATTTGCTCAGACAGGTACACTAACAGGTACGGTAACAGAGTCAAGCTCCGGTGATGAATTGCCAGGTGTTAATATATTTATTCAAGATGCAGAAAGAGGCACTGTTACCGGTGCTGATGGTACATATTCTATTAGCTCAATACCGGTAGGAGAATACAATGTTACTTTTTCTTTCATTGGATACATATCTCAAAATATAACTGTTCAAATTGCATCTGGTGAAAACCAACTGGATGTTTCACTTGAAGCGGATTTGATCGGGCTTGAGGAACTTGTCGTTACCGCATTGGGTGTAGAGCGGCGAGAGCGATCTTTAGGTTATGCTGCCCAGGAAGTCGAAGGCTCCGTGTTAGCATCATCTCAGGAAGCGAATGTTGTTAATGCACTTGCAGGTAGAACAGCTGGTGTTCAGATCAATAGTTCAAGCGGACAGCCGGGAGCTTCATCTCGAATTATTATTCGGGGTAATGCATCCATGTTGGGAAATAATCAGCCATTATTTGTGGTTGATGGTGTTCCAATCAGTAACGATTCTGATGGAAATGTTGAAGGATCCACATTGTTTACCGGTGGAACTTCAAACCGTGGACTTGATTTGAACCCAAATAATATTGAATCAATGTCTGTTCTTAAAGGTGCTAGTGCCACAGCTCTTTATGGATCGCGAGCTGCGAATGGAGCTATTATTATTACGACCAAAAGTGGTACGAAAGGACAGGCCGCCACTGTAGATTTTAATACATCAGTAGGCTGGGCCGATACCTATACAGATGGATTCCAAACTGATTATTTAGGTGGTGTAGATGGGTATTACTACAATGGACTGCCCCTTGATCGTGGCGGATATGTTCAACCTGGTGCTCCATCCACTAACCCGCAAACTACACGTAGCTGGGGACCACACAAAGATGAAGTGCCGCAAGAAGTGCTGAATGATCTTGGAGTAGATCGTATTGAAACGTTCGATCCCCGGGATGATTTTTATCAAACCGGCTTAACTTTTAACAATTCTTTAAGCCTCAGCGGTGGTTCCGAAAACACAACGTATTTTACTTCTGTAAGTAATACGAATCAGGAAGGAACCGTGCCTGGAACTGAGCTTACCAGAACAAATCTTATGGCACGTTTTGGTGCTTCTCTAAGTGAAAATCTGGATGTTGAGACCAGCGTGAATTATGTCAATACTTCGAATGAGTGGCTGGCTGAAGGTAATGGGGCACAGGCATATTTGTTTGGTTTAAATTTTACACCCATTAATTTCGACCTTTCTCAACCTTCGACTTATGAAGATGGTACACAAAGAAACTTCACCACTTCTTTCAATAATCCTTTTTGGCTTTCTGAAAATAATGGTTATACAAGTGATGTTGACCGTTTTATCGCAAATGGTAGAGTTTCTTACAATCTTTTGCCTTGGTTAAACATTTCAGAACGGGTCGGTATTGATACTTATACAGATACCCGAAAAGGTATGCGTAACATTGGAACCAGGGGAACTCCAGACGGAAGTATGTTCGATCAGGTTATTAATCGTTCAGAAATAAATTCTGATCTGTTGGTCAATGCCAATCTGGATGTAACGGAAGATTTTACCCTCGATATGCTGGTAGGGAATAATATTAACGTTCGAGATTATAATTCTAAATCAGTGATTGGTACTGGGTTGAACATTCCCGGATATTTCCATGTTTCGAATGCCAACTCTACAGTTCCTGGTGAAAGTATTAGCGAAAGAAGATTGGTGAGTGTTTTTGCAAATGCAACTCTCGATTATCAGGATATCGTTTATTTGACATTAACAGGTAGAAATGATTGGTCATCTACTTTGCCTAGTGACAATAATTCCTACTTTTACGGTTCTGCCAGTCTTGGATTTGTTTTCACTGACGCCATAGATGTATTTGAAGATACTTTCTTCTCATATGGTAAATTGAGGGCTTCTATCTCCCAAATTGGTAACGATGCTCCGGTATATTCCCTGGCAACTTACTTTACTCAGGCTGATCCAGGTGATGGTGTTAGAGGTGAGATTGTTTATCCTTACGCAGGTGTAAATGGTTATCGACTGGAAACAGCGATCGGAAATCCTGACTTAAAACCCGAGATTTCAACTGAATATGAAATTGGATTGGATTTGCGTTTGTTTGAAGGACGCGCCAGAATTGATGCGGCATATTATGACCGAAGTACGAATGACCAAATCTTCAATATTCCAACTTCAGCAGGTACGGGTTATACAAGCCGCCTGGCAAATGCAGGAGAAATTAAAAATTATGGGGTGGAACTCTCCGTTGGTGTTACACCTGTACAAACCAGTGAGTTTCAGTGGGATGTTAATGTGAATTTTGCTAAGAATACCACAGAAATTGTTGAATTTGCTCCAGGTGTGGAAAATATTTTCCTCGGTGGCTTCACTGATCCCCAGATTCGTATAGAAGATTCGAAAAATGGTTACGGAGTGATTTGGAGTAATCGTTATCAGCGTAATGATAATGGAGAACTCCTCATTGGTGATGATGGGCTGCCTTTGGTAGCTGCGGACCTTGGCGCGATTGGTAATGTGATGCCGGATTGGACAGGTAACTTAAGAACCAGTGTGAGTTACAAAGGGATTAATGTTTCTGCTCTCTTAGACAAGCGTCAGGGTGGAGATATCCTAAACATGGATCAATATTATGCAGTTTTTTACGGCACCCATATATCCACAGCAGATCGTGGTACTTCCTATGTATTTGATGGAGTGAATGCAAATACTGGGGCACCAAATGATGTAGAGATAGTTCGCGATCAAGCTTTCTATCAGGGACATTACGGCAGTGTATTTGAGAATTTTGTTGAAGACGGCAGTTTCCTGAAACTGCGGGAAGTCAGCCTTTCATATACTCTGCCACAGTCAATTATAGACCAATTGCCTGTACGTTCATTAACCGTAACGGGTACAGGAAGAAATTTATGGATTGACAGTGATTTCTCTTACAAAGATCCCGAAGGTAGTTTGCTTGGAGCAGGAAATGCACAAGGCTTTTATCACATGGTTACACCAGCTTCAAAAAGCTTTGTATTGAGTCTCAATGTTTCATTTTAACCATTTTAAGGATTTTGATTATGAAATTATCTAAACTAAAAATCACAATTTTATTGTCTGGATTACTTTTTTTCTCTGCTGCATGCGAGGGTTTTCTGGATGTTAATACCGATCCGACGGCTCCTTCGGAGGTGCCTGAAGATCTTCAGCTCTCAGCATTGTTAGGGGTATTTAGTTACCAGACAATTGGCAATGAACCAGCCCGAACAACCAACCGCTGGGTGCAACAACTCGCCTGGAGTGGATTCCCTCCCTCATCAGATAATTATGATTTTGATGAGTCAGGTCCTAATAACTTTTGGAACTCCAGTTACACAGTTGTTCTTAATAATGCCAGAGAACTGGAAAACCTGGCTGAAGAAAACGGTAATCTTGCATATAGTGGAATTGCTAAAGTCATACAGGCTTGGTCTTTTGCTATCCTAACAGATCTTTGGAACGAAATTCCGTATACCGAAGCATTTGATCCGGCAAATACAACCCCAGCTTATGACAGCCAGGAACTGGTGTATTCAGAAGTTATAAGTCTGCTTGAAGCAGCTTTGGTCGACCTTTCTTCGGAAAGTCCTGAAGCTCCGGGTTCCGATGATTTACTCTATGGAGGCGATCTGGTAAAATGGCAGAAATTAGCAAATACGCTTATTGCTCGTTATCAACTTCGTCTCACAAATGCACCGGGGCATAGTGCTTCCGAACAGGCAAATTTAGCCCTTCAAGCTCTATCTAACGGTTTCGACAGCAATAGTGATGATGCCGACTTTGAGTATTACGATAATGCTGGAGAAGAAAACCCATGGTATCAATTTGCTATTGATGGAAAGTGGGACACTAGAGACCAGCTGAGCGATCATTACATCAACCTGCTGAAAGATCTTGATGACCCGAGATTACCCATTCAGGCCCGACCTGTGGGAGCCGTTAACAATAGCGGATTGGTTCCAGGTTTTGATCCGGATACTGTTGAGTATGCTGGTAATGTTAACGGTTCAGAAGGAGATGGAGCCGGTAGTTATTCTTCAATCGGTGCTTTTTACAGCGATGCAGACTCTCCTCTTACATGGGCGAGCTATGCTGAAGCTAAATTTATTGAAGCGGAAGCAACCTATATTGCTCAAGGAGCTGCCAGTGCTCAAGATGTTTATGAAGAAGCAATTCGTGCTTCAATGAGCAAATTAGGTGTCTCTCAGGAAGCAGCGGATAGTTACATTGCATCACTGGGTCCACTCGCTGCTTCAGCAAATCCATTGGAAGATATCATTGTTCAGAAATACATAGCGAATTTCCTGAGCCTCGAGAATTACAATGATTGGCGAAGAACTGGATATCCGGAATTGGAACCGGCTGTTGATCCGTATACACCTTCTGGTGAAATTCCCGTGAGATATCCTTATCCAACTTCTGAGCTTCAGAATAATGCTGAGAGCGTATCAAGTACGGGAATACCTGTTGGATATGGATCTTTGGATATAAATGTTTGGTGGGATTCACAAAACTAACCACCTGCAGTTTGAGTTTTATCTCTTATCTGTAAATTTATTGAGAAGCCACTGATGTTGAGTCAGTGGCTTTTTTTATGAGTTGAGGGCTGCAAGGTGGAGAAATGTAATACCCTGTAGTTTCAGGGAAACATGGAAAGGATGTCTTCCACAATCTCCCTCGACTGTTTTGTTTGAACAGTGGCTTTCAACTTCATCAAAAAATGATAAAGGCCAAGATGAACACGGGTTGTGAAAATGAAATGTTTACTGCCTCTCGGACCGTTAAAAATTGGCGCACTCTTTGTGTAGCCTGCCAGTATTTGCTTGTACTCTTCATCTCCAAAGTTAAACTCATCTTCGATATAGGGGAGTGCAAATGTATACCCATAGTTTTTGCAGAATTCATAAATAGCTTTTTCAGATTTGTTGCTATCCGGCTCATCCTTTAACACATCAAGTTCTTTGTAAAGCCTGATGATTTCCTCTTCATCTTGTTGCAGATGTGTGGGCAATAATCTCAGGTAGTTGATAAAGAACTCCTGTGGGAATGATTTTACACAACCGAAATCAACCACTCCGAGTTTACCCTCCGGTGTGAAAATAAAATTGCCGGGGTGGGTGTCCGCATGGATTTCTTTGCGGTCTTTGATTTGATGGTGGAAGAAATTCCATAAAATCTGCCCATAATGGTTTCGTTCTTCTTGAGAGGGAGTTTTGTCAAGAAAATCCGACAGGTGAACTCCCTCAATAAAGGTCATGGTGAGAACCCTTTCTGTAGATAACCCAGGAATCCATTCAGGGGTAATGATATCACCGGAAGCAAACCGCTCATGAAACCGGTTGATGGATTGTCCTTCAGCAATGTAGTCTGTCTCTTTCAGCAAGGTCGATTTTATCTCTTCGATATAATCATCCAGATGAGCACCGTTCGATACGAATTTTTTGAAAAGAGAACCCGCCAGCGCGATATCAGTAGAGATTGTATCCCGAACGCCCGGATATTGAATTTTAACGGCAACCGGCTGACCGTTTTTCAGTCGTCCTTTATGAACCTGGCCAATAGATGCGGCCGCCATCGCCTGGGCATCAAACTCATCAAAAATCTGTTCAGGATATTTTCCCAGTTCTCTTCGAATGATCGATCGAACCAAAGATCGGTTGATGGGTGGGACTTTGTATTGAGCCTGGGTCATTACTTCAGAGAACTCTTCCGGTAGAAAACCCTGATCAATGCTGAGTGTTTGGGCCATTTTAAGAGCTGTTCCCCGCAGATTGGTAAATTCGCCAAACACTTGTTCAGCCGTTCGTCTGTCTACGTCAGCTTTTTCCGATTTTCGGCCGGTTAATGTTTTTAAATAGTGAGCGGCATAGTTTTTGCCAACTTTCAAACCTGTTTTGGCGAAGATTTTTCCCCGCTGGTATTTTGAGGAAGGAAACTCATCCATTAAGATTAATCTCCGTTACTTTTAAAACTTGAAGTTGCATGTTTAAAAGGGGAGTTGTAAAAGAGAAATTTTCCGAAATCAAATCCTTTATCCACAACTTTGCTGTAGAAAAGCTCTTCAATGAGAGAACACCATTTATCAACCAGTGCAAAACTTTGTTCATATTTTTCACTGTCATCATTCTCCCAAAAAAGAAGAAGCGCATGAAAATGATAATAAATGGTTGTGTATAAAAGCCGATTTACAAAGAACCTGGAAGAACCGGAGAGATTCTGATCAGATTGGAAAATCGATTGTAGTTCCGCTTTAAACTCCCTTTCAAAAGAAGTACAGGAAGGGTTTTTTGAAATAAACTGATTATAAGAGTTGAGAACAAACTCCCTGTACTCCATAAACTGATCCAGAAGAGTGAGAAAAAGATTGCTCAGTTTTTCACTCAGGGTAAATTCTGAATATTCTTGAATGGATTTGGTTTGCTCCCGATAAGCCAAAAGCCTGGATTCATAAAAAAAGAGAAGGATTGATTTCCGGTTTGGGAACAGTTCAAATATCTCGGCGGATTTCATGTCCAGTTCCTTTGTAAGTGATTGGATAGTAAACCGGGAATTTTCTATATATCTTTTTGCGGCAGTTTCCGCAATTTTTGCTTTCTTTTTTGTTTGTTTATCCATAATTCTAAACAAATTTGAACGACATTACAGGGCTCTTAGTTTTGTAGCTTATAACCAAATTATACTACGCAAAGGTTCAAATGTTATTAAAATCTATTCGCACTCCCACACCTCACAAGCGGGATATTTTATTTTTAAGCCTCACAGGTATTTTTCTAACGGCCTTGGTGTTGGGCAATATTGTGGGTACAACCAAGTTCGTTACAATTTTTTCTTTTGAGATGCCCGGTTGGTTACAGTCCGTAACCCCATCACTTGTAAGGGATGGAAAAACATATACGATGAGTGTTCCGGTTGGGTTACTTGCTTATCCCTTTACTTTTTTGGTTACCGACCTTATTTCTGAATTGTTCGGAAGAAAAAAAGCTCAGACTGTGGTGTGGATTGGTTTTTTTATGAATATGTATATGCTTTTTTTGATAAGCGTGGGTCATTGGTTTCCCAATACATATGGAGTAAGCGGTGGGCTGAATCTGTTTGAAGGTGTTTATGAATTTGTGATTGCCAATACCATTTCAAGTATGATTGCCTATCTGATTGCTCAAACCGTGGATGTCCGGCTTTTCCATTTTTGGAAAAGATTTTCCAAAGGCAATCATTTGTGGTTGAGAAATAATGGTTCCACCATGTTCAGTCAACTTGTTGATAGCACAGCAATTCTCAGCATTCTTTACTTCTCGGGAAATCTGGGCGACAATATTACCTCTCTTTCCTTATTAGGTATACTCATCATTAACTCCTACATCTTTAAATTTTTATTTGCTCTGCTCGATACTCCCATAATATATGCAGCTGTATGGCTCTTTAAAGAGTATGATGAGGATCCGGAGGGGTATAAACTCTATCAATCATAGGGGTTAAGAGGTATCACTACGAATATTATTCACTTAGCTTCTGCCCCCTATAAGTAGAGAGATTTTTTCGAAATTTCTTTCGAAAAATGGTTGACATTGGTCACCGACTACCCCTATATTTATAATCCTTTCGCGGATATGAAATGCCAACATTTGTTGGTTAAATTCATGTCCGTTTTTGTTCTTTATAATATTGAAAGACAGACATAAACAGATTGTTTGAGTGGGCTGGGTAGAGGATTTTCCAGAGTGTACTA